>JBBQOT010000230.1:0-5349 GCA_038331165.1 Acetobacterales bacterium | reverse complement strand
GGGCTGGCCGATGCAGGCGACGCCGCCGCCGCCGCGCGAGAGGCCGCGCTGGTGCCCTCGCATGTCGCCATCATCATGGACGGCAACGGCCGCTGGGCCACCCGGCGAAGCCTGCCGCGCGTTGCCGGCCATCGCGCCGGGGTCGAGGCGGTGCGCCGCACCATCCGCGCCACCATGGAAGCGGGCATCGCGTGGCTCACCCTGTATGCCTTCAGCAGCGAGAACTGGCGCCGCCCCGCCGCCGAAGTCACCGACCTTACTGGCCTGCTACGCCATTTTCTGCGCAACGAGGTGGCCGAGCTTGACGAGCATGGTGTACGCCTGCGCGTGATCGGTGACCGCACCCGCTTCGACCGCGACATCCAGTCCGAGTTGGCCGCGGCCGAGCAGCGCACTGCCGGCAACGCGAAGCTCAATCTGGTGGTTGCGTTGTCGTATGGCGGGCGCGCCGAGATCGTGGCCGCCGCGCGCGCGGTGGCCGAGGCGGCCCGCGCCGGCACGCTGGATCCTGCTAACCTGGACGAGGCCGCCTTCGCTGGCCGGCTATCCACCGCCGGCATCCCCGATCCCGACCTGATCATCCGCACCTCCGGCGAGCAGCGACTATCGAACTTCCTGCTCTGGCAATCGGCCTATGCCGAGCTGTTGTTCCTGGATGTGCTGTGGCCGGATTTTGGCCCCGAGCATTTCGGTGAGGCGCTGGCCGAGTTCAACCGGCGCGAACGGCGGTTCGGTGCCCGCCCTGGCTGACATGATCCCACCGGCAACCGGCGCGGCCTCGCGATGGTCCGATCTGCGGCTGCGCGTGGTTTCGGCGGCGGTGCTGCTGCCGGTGGCGCTGGCCTGCCTGTTCGCCGGCGGGTGGCCGTGGATCGGGCTGGTATTGGCGGCCACAGTGGCGCTGCTGTGGGAATGGTGGCGCCTATGGCGGCTGAAGCCCGGCAGCCTGCCGGCGCTGACCCTGCTGGCTGGCTGGCTCTATTTGCTACTCGGCGCGTGGTCGCTGAGCTGGCTGCGCAGCGATCCCGTGGCCGGGCTGATCGACGTGCTGTTCCTGCTGATCGTCGTCTGGTCCAGCGACATCGGCGCCTACCTCTTCGGCCGGCTGCTCGGCGGACCGAAGCTTGCCCCCGCCATCTCCCCTGGCAAAACGTGGTCGGGCGCGCTTGGCGGTCTGGTCTGCGCCATGGCGATCGGCCTGCTGGTCACCCGCCTTGCCGCGCCCGGTCCGCTGTCGCATGCGCTGCTGGTCGCCGCCGCCCTCTCGATTGCCTCGCAACTCGGCGACCTCCTCGAAAGCGCGCTCAAGCGGCATTTTGGCGTGAAGGATTCCAGCCGCCTGATCCCTGGCCACGGCGGCGTGTTCGACCGGCTCGACGGCGTGCTTGCCGCCGCCCCCGTGGCAGTGCTGCTGGCGCTGGCACTCGGTCCCGGTGTGGAGCTATGGCGATGAGCCCCCCCCGAACCGTTACCGTGCTTGGCAGCACCGGCAGCGTCGGCACCCAAACCATTGATCTTCTGGCGGCTTCCCCCGACCGCTATCGTGTC
This sequence comes from Acetobacterales bacterium, assembly GCA_038331165.1. Classification (GTDB taxonomy): domain Bacteria; phylum Pseudomonadota; class Alphaproteobacteria; order Acetobacterales; family Acetobacteraceae; genus CAMDGX01. The sequence continues at coordinate 3,801 of JBBQOT010000230.1, read as the reverse complement.
CGCGCCCTGGTCGCCGGCCGCAATGCTGCCCTGCTGGCCGCCCAGGCGCGGCAACTCGGCGCTGAATTCGCCGTCCTCGCCGACCCTGCCGGCCTGTCCGAACTGCGCGCCGCCCTGTCCGGCACCGCCATCCGTGCCGAGGCCGGGCCCGACGCGATCGTCGCTGCCGCGGCATTGGGTGCGGACTGGACCATGGCCGCCATCACCGGTGCGGCCGGCCTGCCGCCCACCCTGGCCGCCATCCGCTGCGGCGGCGTGGTGGCGCTGGCCAACAAGGAGGCGCTGGTCTGCGCCGGCGAGGTCATGCTTGCCGCCGTGCGCGCCCATGGCGCCACCCTTCTACCGGTTGACTCCGAGCACAACGCGATCTTCCAGTCGATGGCCGACGGCAACCGCGGCGGCATCGAGAAAATCGTGCTCACCGCTTCCGGCGGCCCCTTCCGCACCGCCAGCCGCGACGAGATGGCGCGCGCCCAGCCCGAGGCGGCACTGCGCCACCCGGTGTGGTCGATGGGCGCCAAGATCAGCATCGACAGCGCCACCATGATGAACAAGGCGCTGGAAATTATTGAAGCTGCGTGTTTGTTCGAACTGCCCAGCGAGCGCATCGAGGTTCTGCTGCACCCGCAATCGGTGATCCACGGCCTAGTCCACTACAGCGACGGCAGCGTTCTGGCCCAGCTCGGCAGCCCTGACATGCGGGTGCCGATCGCCCACGCACTGGCCTGGCCCGGCCGCATCGCCACCCATGCCCCGCGCCTCGATCTTGCCGCCATTGCCCGGCTGGATTTCTCCCTACCCGACCCCGAGCGCTTCCCCGCGCTGCGCCTCGCCCGCGAGGCGTTGGCCGCCGGCGGCGGGGCGTCGGCGATCATGAGTGCGGCCAACGAGGTGGCCGTGGCGGCCTTCCTGGCCCGCCGCATCGGCTTTCTCGACATCGCCGCCGTGGTCGAGCAGGTGATGCAGGAGCTCGGCGCCCCACCTGCCGACACGCTTGCGGCGGTACTGGCGCTCGACGCCGCCGCGCGCCGTGCCGCCATCGCGCGGATCGGCGCCCGCAGCGCGGCGTGAGGTAGAGCGTTGCGAATATTTCAGTAGGCAGCAGCCGGTAGAAGCGCCATGTGGCACCCACCGGCGACAGCCGGACTGCCATGGGAGCTGCCGTGTTCGACCTCGTGCCCTCGCCGTTCGACTCCATCATCGCCTTTGTTGTGGTGCTGGGCGTGCTCGTCTTCATCCACGAACTTGGTCACTACCTCGCGGCGCGCGCGTGCGGCGTGCATGTCGAGACCTTTTCCATCGGCTTCGGCCGCGCCATCGCCAGCTGGACCGATAGCAAGGGCACGGTCTGGAAACTCGCCTGGCTGCCGCTCGGCGGCTACGTGAAGCTGCACGGTCAGGAGCGACCGGAAGACGTGCCCTCTGATGTCCAGGCACTATGGGTCGAAGGCCGCACCTTCCATGAGAAGCAGGTCGCCGCCCGCGCCTTCGTGGTCGCCGCCGGGCCGCTGGCCAATTTCCTGCTCGCCGCCGTCCTGTTCGCCGGGCTGTACGCGGTGATCGGCAAGCCGGTGCTGCCCGAAGCCGGCGACCCACCGGCGCTGATCGGCGAGGTGGTGGCAAATTCCGCGGCAGCCAAGGCCGGGCTGAAGTCCGGCGACCGCATCCTGGCGATCGACGATGCCGTGATCGCCACCTTCAGCGACCTCCAGCGCATCGTCTCGACTGCCCCTGGCCGCACCCTCAGCCTGCGGGTGCAGCGCGACGGCACCCAACTGGCGCTGTCGGCAACGGTCGATACCCGCGGTGCCGGTGCCAGCCAGGTCGGCGTGCTGGGCGTGCGCAGCGCCGCGCCCCCGGTGGTGTTCGAGCCGGTCGGCCCTGGTGCCGCCATCATCGGCGGCGTGGCCAGGACCTGGGACGTGTCGGTGCAGACGTTGGCCGGGCTATGGCAGATGATTACCGCCCAGCGCGGCACCGAGGAACTCGGTGGGCCGCTGCGCATCGCCCAACTCTCCGGCCAGGTGGCCCAACTCGGCTTTGCCAGTCTGGTGTCATTCATCGCCGTGCTGTCGGTGAACCTGGCGCTGATCAACCTGTTCCCGATTCCCATCCTCGATGGTGGCCACCTGCTTTTCTTCCTGGCCGAGGCGATCCGCGGCCGGCCGCTGCCGCCACGGGCCCAGGAATACGGCATGAAAGCGGGTTTGGCGTTGATTTTGGCGCTGTTCGTCTTTGCCACATGGAACGATCTGGGCCATCTCGGCCTGTTCCGCTGGGTGGCCGGGCTGGTCGGCTGATTCCCGCCGCCCGCCCCGGGTAGCGCGCAACCGGCCGGGCGAGTATACCAGCCGCCGGCCCTGGGTAGGCTGCCCCGACCGGTGGGGTGGCGCCGCATGGGGAGGATTCCTGCCTTGGTTGTCATCCGTGCGGCCCTGATTCTTTCGGCAATTTTCCTGTGCCTGACTGCATCCGTGCCGGCCGACGCGCAGCAGCCCCGGGCGGGGCAAGCTGCCGCACCGGCCCGCGCCACCGCCCCGGCCCGCGCCATTGCTCCGGGCGGAGCCATCGCGGCGATTCGCGTGGTCGGCAACCAACGCATCGAGGAGGGGACGATCCGCTCCTATATGCTGATCCGGCCCGGCGACCCGTTCGACTCCGAAAACCTCGACCGCAGCCTCAAGGCGCTGTTCGCCACCGGCCTGTTCGCCGACGTGAATTTGCGCCGCGACGGCGCCAACATCGTGGTGACGGTGGCGGAAAACCCGATCGTCAACCGCATCGCGCTGGAGGGGAACAAGAAGGTCACCGACGACCAGCTGCGCCCCGAGCTGCAACTGCGCCCGCGGGCCGTGTTCACCCCGGCACTGGCCGCGTCCGACCGCCAGCGCATCCTCGATATCTATGGCCGCCGCGGCCGCTTTGCCGCCCGGGTGGAACCGAAGATCATCCCGCTCGACCAGAACCGCGTCGACGTGGTGTTCGAGATCGCCGAGGGCGAGACCACGCTGATCAGCCGCATCACCTTCGTCGGCAATAAGGCGTTCAGCGAAAGCCGGCTGAAGGAAGTGGTGGGCGCGCGCGAACAGGCCTGGTACCGGTTCCTGTCGAGCAGCGACACCTATGACCCCGACAAGCTGAACTTCGACCGCGAATTGCTGCGCCGCTACTACCTGCGCAACGGCTACGCCGATTTCGAGATTGTCGGCGCCACCGCCGAGCTGGCGCCCGACCGGTCGTCGTTCTTCCTCACCTATACGGTAAACGAGGGGGAGCGTTACAAGATCAGCGATGTCACGGTGAACGCCACGCTGAAGGATGTCGACGGCGACGAACTGCGCCGCAAGCTGCGCCTGTCCGGCGGCGACTGGTACGACGGCGACGCCGTCGAACGCGACACCCAGCAGCTCAGCACCGATGTGCAGAACCGCGGCTACGCCTTTGTCGAGGTGAAGCCCCGCGTGCGCCGCGACACCGAGAAGAAGTCCATCGAGATCGTCTACGACGTGGGCGAGGGGCCGCGCGTCTATGTCGAGCGCATCGACATCGTCGGCAACGTGCGCACCAAGGACAAGGTGGCGCGGCGCGAGTTCCGCCTAGCCGAGGGCGACGCCTTCAACGCCAGCCTGCTGCGCCGCACCCGCCAGCGCATCACCGATTTGGAGTTCTTCAACAACGTCACGGTCAACGCCTCCCCCGGCTCGGCGCCAGACCGCTCGGTGGTCACCGCCAACGTCGAGGAGCGGGCCACCGGAGAGTTGACCCTGGGCGGCGGCTATTCCACCGATATCGGCCCGCTGG
>JBBQOT010000229.1:0-5349 GCA_038331165.1 Acetobacterales bacterium | reverse complement strand
ATCTATGTAAATCTGAAAGTCTTCTAACAGCTCATCATCAAACGGGTCTGCCGATAAATCATCTAATTGCTCTTGCTCAGACCCTAACGGATCCGGCCGCTCAAGCCTGCTGCGTCTGCGCCCGGCCCTCCTCGGCGGCGCGCCAGAGGTACCAGCTCGCCACGCTGCGCCACGGCGACCACATCTCGCCGATTGCCGCCAGCTCCTTCGGCTTCGGTTGATCGTCCAGGCCGTGCAGCTTGCGATATCCTTCGCGCACGCCGAAGTCATCGACCGGCAAGATATCGACCCGCCCGAGGTTGAACATCAATAGCATTTCAACTGTCCACCGCCCTACGCCGCGGATCACCGTCAGCCGCTCGATCAGATCCGCGTTCGACAGCCGCGCCGCGGCCCGCCGCGTCGGCACCACGCCCTCCAGCGCCCGCAGCGCGATATCGCGGATTGACGCTGCCTTGCTGCCGGAGAAGCCGCAACGCCGCAACGCTTCGTCACTGGTCGAGAGCACCTGCTCCGGCGTCGGGAACGCCTGCTCGGGATACAACGCAACGAACCGGCCCAGGATGGTACGGGCAGCCGCTCCATGCAGTTGCTGGTGCGCGATCGCCCGAACCAACGCCTCATACGGCTCGCGCCGCTCCTGCGCATAGCCGCAGCGCCCGACGCGTCGGATCAGCGCCTGCATGGCCGGATCGACCGCGCTCAGGTGACGGATGGCGTTGCGCATCGCGCCAGCATGTCACCCGATCGCCACCGCCGCCAGCCCGACCGCCAGCGACACCAGCCAGGCCGCCTCGGACATTGCCGCAAGGGAGGCTAGCACCAGCACCGATAGCGGCGCGACCTGAAGCGGTGGAACCATCACCGCGTCTCCCCGGGCCTCACGCCGCCGTGGTATTCAATCCAGGCGTGCGCCCTGCTCATGTGGCAGTTTGTTGCCTTTGATCCCGTGATGTCGGCTAGACTGCAACGGTCCCGGGAGCACACCACCGATGCGCCCGTCAGAAAGAGTGGCATGGCCGGCACCCAGCGTTTCGAAACCGAGGCAGAGGCAGCGGAGGCGGCCAATCGGCAGACCGTGAGCCTGGCTGGCCTGGCGATCACCCTCGCCGTGCTCGTGGTTTGCATTTTCCTGGTCAAGCACCTCGCGCAAACCACCCGCGTCGAGGACTGCCTGATGGCTCACCGCCTCAACTGCGACAAGGTCGTCACCGCCAATCGCTGAATCAAGGCGACGGGCCATCATGCCGGTTGACGTCCCCCCGTTCTGTGCCAGCGTGGGCGCTGGAGTTTCGGATTGGAGGGATGGCATGCGCATCGCGCAGATGGACTGGCGGATGGTCGAGGACTGGCTCCGCCATGACGACCGCGGCGTGCTTCCCATCGGCAGTGTGGAGCAGCATGCCGGCCTGTCGCTCGCCACCGATGCCATCCTGTCCGAACGTGTCGCCGTCGACGCCGCCGAGCCGCTTGGGATACCGGTGTTTCCGGCCGTGCCGTTCGGGCTCGCACCGTATTTCCAATCCTTCCCGGGCAGCATGACGTTGCGGGTCGACACGTTGTGCGCGGTGGTGCGGGACCTGCTCGACAGCATGAAACGCAGCGGATTTCGCCGGATCGTCATCGTCAACGGGCACGGGGGAAATGCTCCGGCTGGTGCGTTGGCGCAGGAATGGATGATGGACAACCCCGATTGCCGGGTGCGCTTCCACGACTGGTGGCGTGCCCCGCGCACCATGGCGCTGGTGCAAGCCACCGACCGTGTCGCCAGCCACGGCAGCTGGATGGAGAATTTTCCCTGGACGCGCCTGCCTTCCACACCAGCCGATGACGCTAAGCCGATGGTCGATCTCGACCGCCTCAAAACTCTCGCCCCGTTCGAATCGCGCACCCTGCTGGAAGACGGCAATTTTGGCGGCCGCACCCAGCGCCCAGACGATGACATGCTGGCCATCTGGAACATCGCAGTCGAGGAAACACGCGCACAGATGGAGGACTGGTGATGGCCGCCACTTTGCCGCAGCGCATTCTGATCTGGGGTGCCGGCGCCATCGGCGGCACTGCCGGCGCATACCTGAAGCGTGCCGGCCACGACATCACCTTTGTCGATGTTGTGGCCGCGCATGTGGAGGCGATCCGCACCACGGGGCTGATGATCACCGGACCGGTGGACCAGTTCACCATTGTTGCACCGGCCTTTACCCCGGAAGAGGTGGAGGGGAGGTGGGACATGATATTCTTGGCGGTGAAGGCGCAGCACACCGAGACAGCGACCCGCACCTTGATACCGCACCTCTCCCAAGACGGCTTCGTGCTGTCGATGCAGAACGGACTCTGTGAAACGATCATTGCCCCGATCATCGGTCGCGATCGCACCGTGGGGGCCTTCGTCAACTACTCCACGGACTGGATCGCTCCTGGCGAGATCATGTTCGGCAGCCGCGGCGCGGTGGTGCTGGGCGAACTGCACGGGCGCATGACGCCACGCCTGGCGGGGCTGCATGCCATCCTGTCGGCGTTCGAGCCGAACGCCATCACCACCGATAACATCTGGGGCTATCTCTGGGGCAAGCTCGGCTACGGCGCCATGCTGTTCGCCCAGGCCCTGGGGGCCAAGGGTATCGCAGACTGCCTGGCCCGTCCGGAGATGATGCCGGTCTGGCGGGCCATTGGCCGCGAGGTGAACGAGGTGACGCTGGCCGAAGGCATCACCCCCATGGGCTTCAATGGCTACGACCCCAATGCCTTCATGCCGAACGCGCCGCGCGAGCTGGCCGAGAAGGCGGTGGCTGACTTGGTCGAATTCAACCGCCCGAGCGCCAAGACGCATTCCGGCATCTGGCGCGACCTGTTCGTGCGCCACCGCGGGACGGAGGTCGATGTCCAGATTAAGCCGATCGCCGATATCGGTGCGAAGCACGGCATCGCCACGCCGACTATCACCAAGCTCGTCGCCCTGATCCACGAGATCGAAGACGGCAGCCGCCCGATGCACGACGACAACCTCCTGGAGTTGCTTCCGCAATGAACATCCGCTTCGACGGCCGCGTGGTGGTCGTTTCCGGCGCCGGCCACGGCATCGGCCGCACCATCGCTGCCAGCTTCGCTAATCTTGGCGCCATCGTGCATGCCTGCGACCTTCGTCCGGAGCCGCTGGCCGAGACCGCCCGCGTGACCGGGGCGACGCCGAAGGTGATCGACCTCACCGACCGGCCCGCCGCCACGGCGTGGATTCGTGACGTTGAGCAGGCGACCGGGCAGGCGGTGCATGTTCTGGTCAACAACGCCGGCGGCGTGGCCGGCCAGGTGATGCATCCGCTGGAGGACGTGCCCGACGAGGACTGGGACCGCGTGTTTGCGGTGAATGTCGGCGCCGCGATGGCCCTCTCCCGCGCCGTCGTCCCGGCGATGAAGAAGGCCGGCGACGGCCGCATCATCAATATCTCCTCCGGCGCCGGGTTGCAGGCCTCGCTCACCGGGATCCAGGCCTATTGCTCTGCCAAGCACGCGGTTATCGGCCTGACGCGTCAGCTAGCCCATGAATTCGGTACCTTCGGCATCACCGTGAACTCGGTTGCCCCCGGCTTCATCCGATCCAACCCCTCCACCGAAGTGCAATGGGAAAGTTATGGCGCCGACGGTCAGGCGGCGATGGTCAGCCGCATTGCGCTAAAGCGCCTGGGCACGGCGCAGGACATCGCCAACGGCGTGCTGTTCTTCGCGTCCGACCTCGGCAGTTTCGTCAATGGTCAAATTCTCCAGGTGGATGGCGGGCGATGAGCGTCGCGGACTCATCGGCGCAAGCCAAGCTTGCGGCCGTCGATGACTGGATGGCGGCCAACCGCCTGCGCCTGCTGGACGAACTGTTCGAACTGATTCGCTGCCCCTCGGTCTCCACCGACCCCACCTACAAGTCTGGCATGGACCAGGCCGCATCCTTGCTCCAGTCGCGTCTCGCCCGCATTGGCATGCGTGACGTGCAATTGCTGAACAATGGCGGGCATAGCGCCGTCTTTGCGCAATGGACCGACGCCCCCGGCAAGCCGACCATCCTCGTCTATGGCCACTACGACGTGCAGCCACCCGACCCGCTCGACCAATGGGAGTCCCCGCCCTTCGAGCCGACACTGCACGCCGACCGCTACGTTGCCCGTGGCGCATCCGACGACAAATCGCCACTGTGGATCGCACTTTCCGGCCTTGAAGCATGGCTTGCCGTCACCGGTGCCCTGCCGCTCAACGTCAAGGTTTTGCTGGAAGGCGAGGAGGAGATCGGCAGTCGCTCGCTGCCTGGGATATTGGACACCTATCGCGACCTGCTGATCGCCGATGTGCTGGTCAGCGCCGATGGTGGCCGCTGGCGCCCCGGAATCCCCAGTGTCAACACCAATAGCCGCGGCAATATCGGTATGGAACTGCATGTTCGCACCGCCGCGCACGATTTGCATTCCGGCCGCTATGGTGGCCCAGTTGGGAATGCCGCCATGGCGCTGGCCCGCCTGCTCGCCACGCTGCATGACGCAGAGGGCCGAATTTCGGTGCCTCATTTTAACGATGGGCTCCAACGCCCGTCGAACAGCGACTACGCCAGCATGGAAGCCCTCGACTTCGACGAAGTAAAATTCTTTGCCGAAATCGGCGCGACCGCAGGCGCTATCGAGCCTGGAGCGCGCCTGCTGGAGTCGCTTTGGCTGCGCCCGACGATCGAGGTGAACGGCATGACCGGCGGTTACCAGGGCGTCGGTGGCAAGACCGTGATTCCCGCCACCGCCAGCGCCAAGCTCACCTGCCGCCTCGGCCCGGGTCAGGATCCCAGGCGCACCGGGGACGCCGTGGAGGCGCATCTGCGCGCCAAATGCCCCGCTTGGGCCACCATCGACGTGCAGCGCTCGCGCGACGGCACCCCTGCCTATTCGGTTCCGGAAGATGACCGCTTCCTTGCCGCGATCGAGCGGGTGATCGAACAGGTGCATGGCCGCAAGCCGTTGCGCGTCGGCGTCGGCGGCACTCTGCCGATCTCGGCGATGGTCAAGCAGCAGTTGGGCCTGGAGACGGTGATGCTCAGCTATGCGATCGCTGACGAGAACATCCACGCGCCGAACGAGTTCTTTCGCCTGACATCCTTCGATGATGGCCTGAGGGCCTGGGCCCGCGTCCTGCCGGAATTAGCCCGCGCCTGATTTGGTTCTCCGTTTACCGAGGAGGGGTGGGGCTGCAGCCGTGCCGCCGTTCTCTTACTCGCTTGGAACTACCGCCGTTTGTGGTGGCCTTCCCGGCGGCAGCGGCTCGCCAGCGCAGCCCGCCTCGTCGCGCTTGAACACGCGCAGCCCGTCGAAGGCGGCGATCTCG
>JBBQOT010000228.1:0-5385 GCA_038331165.1 Acetobacterales bacterium | reverse complement strand
GTAGCTTGGGGTGCGCCTGTCACCGCCGCCGAACCAGCTGGGGGAGGGCGCCGCGCCCGGCGCAGGTGGCGGCTGGGCGGCCTGCTGGCGGCGCTGTTCCTGCTGCGCCTGGGCGGCACGCTGGTCCTGCAAGGCCTGCGCGGAACGCTGGCGCGACAGCGCCTGATCGCCGGCCGAACTGCTGCCGGAGAACGGCATCGACGATGGCGGCGTGGACGGGCGGGCATAGCCGCCGCTGGTCGACGGGGTGCGCGGAGCCGACGGCCTGCTGGAAAACGACGGGGTGCGCGGCGCCGGGCGCGAATAACCGCCGCTCGACCGGCCGCGCGACTGCGCCCACGCCTGGTCTGCCAAGCCCGTCGATAGCACCAGCCCCGCCGCCGCCGCCGGCAGCCAGGCTGCTTGGGGCGGCAGAACCGAGGCGGCTGCGAACACAACGCTGGCAAAGCCGGCGAGAAGGCGTCTGCGGATCGTCATGGCCCTTCCATGGCTGCGGCCATGTCCAAGATGGTGTCGGACCGCGGCTTGTTCCAGCCTACACCGTTCGCGGCAGCGCGGGGATGACGCCTGCGCGATATCAGGCGCGCCCGTACACGCCCCGCTCCAATGCGCCCAGCAGGGACAGAACCTTCGGATCGGCGAAGGGCAGGCTCTGGGTCAGCAGCACCCCGGCGATGCCGGCTACGGGGTCGGCCCAGAAATAGGTGTTCACCAGCCCGGCCCAGGCGAGGCTGCCGGCGCTACGGCCGTCGGGGCCGGCTTCGGTGTTGATCAGGAAGCCGAGGCCCCACTTGGTCACCATGCCGGGGAACAGCTCGCAATCATACGAGCTGGCCGGGATGGCGCTGTGCATCTTTACCACCTCGGCCGCACCGATATGGTTGCGCGCCATGGCAGCGACGGTATCGGCGGCCAGGATGCGCGCGCCGTCGAGCGTGCCGCCGCGCAGGAGCATGCGCAGGAAGCGGGTGTAGTCGCCCGCCGTGCTGCACAACCCGCCGCCGCCGGCCAGGAAGGCCGGCCCGTTGCCGGCCGGTCGATCACCCGCGGCCAGGCTGCCGTCGGGCTGGCGCTGGTGCACCGCCACCAGGCGCGCGCGCTGGGCATCGGTGAGGGTGAAGGTGGTGTCGACCATGCCGAGCGGGCCGGTGACGTGGGTGGCGAGGTAGGTGTCGATTGCCATGCCGCTCGCCGCCTCGATGGCATGGCCGACGATGTCGGTGGCGATGCTGTAGTTCCAACGCCCGCCGGGGTCGAACAGAAGCGGAAAGCGGGCCAGTTCGTCGATGCTGCTTGGCCGCCCCGGCAGGCTGAGCGCGTCGGTGGCGCGCTTGAGCTCGGCGTTCCATACATCGTAGCCGAAGCCCGCGGTGTGGGTGAGCAGATGGCGCAGCGTGATCGGGCGCGCCGCCGGGCGCAGCCGGGGCATCGGTCCGTCGAAGCCGTCGAGCACCATGGGGGCGGCGAGGTGGGGCAGCACCGCGGCAATCGGGCCGTCGAGGCTGAGCTTGCCTTGTTCAACCAGCTGCATCGCCGCGACCGAGGTGATCGCCTTGGTCATCGAGGCGATGCGGAAGATCGCGTCTTGCGTCAGCGTCTTGCCGGTGGTGAGGTCGGTCACGCCGAAGCAGCCCTGGTAGATCAGGTCGCTGCCGGTGGTGGCCATGGTGACGGCGCCGGCGACCTGGCCGGTTTGGGTGGCGTGGCGCAGGGCGGCGTCGATGGCGGTGGCGTTGACCATGAGGCGGCTCCGCATGTTGAGAGGCGTAGGGTGGCCGAAGCCGGCCGGCTTGGACAGGGCGCGCGTACACGGGGCTGGCCGTCGCGCAATCGGATGATATGCTGGCGGCAGAACGAGGAGCTTGGGCGCGACATGCGACAATTTGCCTGGTCGATCTGCGCCGCGCTTTGGGTGGCCCCGGTGATGGCGGAGCCGCTGCTGCCGGCCACGCCGGTTGCCGATCCGATGCCGCCAATCACCGCGTCGGGCATCACGGTGCGGCTGACCCCCTTCGTGACCGTGCCGAACGGGACGCCGCAGCTGATCCAGGCGGTCGGCGACGGCAGCGGCCGGCTGGCGATCAACGACACCCGCGGGCACGTCTACATGACCACGCCGGTCGGCGGCGCACTGGGCGTGTCTTATCTCGACATGGCGGGCAATGCGCCGGGGTGGTTCGGCGACGGGTTGCAGGGCCTGGCCTTCGCGCCCGATTTCGCTACGTCGGGAAAATTCTACACCGGCTCGTACGCGACGAGCGGCAGCGGGATCACGCCGCTGCCCAGCTCGGTCGGCTCGGTGAACGAGGTGGTGGTCACCGAATGGACCGCGACCAACCCGGCGGCGGCCACCTTCTCCGGCACCTCGCGCGAGTTGCTGCGGGTGGCGCAGCCGAGCGAGGGGCACGCCATCGGCATGGTCGCCTTCAATCCCAACGCGACCACCCCGGCCAACCCGGACTACGGCAAGCTCTACATCTCGATGGGCGATGCCGGCGACAACCGGAGCTACTCGCCCAACGGCCAGGACACGTCAAACCCGTACGGCAAGGTGCTGCGCATCGATCCCACGCCCAGCGGCGGCGCCCGATTCACTGTGCCGGCCGACAACCCCTTCGTGGGGCAGGCGGGCCGCGAGCAGACGATCTGGGCCTATGGCCTGCGCAACCCGCAGTACATGTCCTGGCGGCGCGGCGGGGCGGGTACGATGTTCATCAACGACATCGGCGAAGGCAACGTGGAGGAGGTGAACACGGGCGTCGCCGGCGGCAACTACGGCTGGTCGATCCGCGAGGGCACCTTTGCCACGTTCCGCGACCCGGCGCTGGGGTTTGGCTATACCGATGAGGCCTTCCAGCTTGCTCAGGGCGTGGAGCCAGGGCTGCTGTTCCCGATCGCCCAGTACGACCATGGCGAGGGCCGGGCGATCGGCGCCGGGCTGCTGTATCAGGGTGGCGCGGTGCCGGCGCTGACCGGCAAGTTCATCGCCACCGACATCGTCAGCGGCAGGTTGTTTGCCACAGATGTTGACGGCCTGCTGTCGGACAGCGATCCCGCGGGGGCGGTGGGGTTCGGATACCTCGATACGATGCTCGGCGGCATCAACCAGTCGCTGCTGGCTTATCTTGGCGCGCCACGCGCCGATGCGCGATTGGGTATCGACGACGTGGGCAACTTGTATGTGTTGTCCAAGACGAATGGCGACATCTTCCGGGTGGAAGCGATGGATGTCGCGGTGCCCGCGCCCGCCGCCTTGCCGGTGCTGGCTGTGGCCCTGCTGGGCCTGGCGGGGCTGCGGCGCCGCCGCGGTATCGCATAGCGCGACTGGCTACTGGTTTACGCGTTCCGAGGCGACCGCGAGATCCAGCGCAACAGCATACGATCTGACCCGCCCGCGATTTCTGCTGCGCAATTCATAAAACGGCGATATTGTTCTTGGAAGCGTACGATAGCGCCCCGGGGGAACCGCCATGGCCAAAGCCGCTTTGCCCAGCCTGGCTGCGCTGCTGGTGGCGTTGATGCACGCTGCTTGTGCGCCGACCCAGGACCTGGTGGTTGGGTTTCGCGCCACGTCGTTCAATGAGCGCCTGCGCCCCGACCTTGCCCCGCTTGATGATCCGCAGACACGGGGCGCGCGGGGGCTCTTCAGCGACGTTGATCAGACTGCGGCACTGGTCAGCGGGATGTATCCTGCTGCGCCGGCGATTCCGGCCAGCGACCTGCGTGGGCTCGGCCATGCGCCGACCCTATGGGTGCCTGAAGGTACACGGTTCGTGCTGTCCTACGAGGCGGTCGTGCATGACCCGCTGTTCAACGGCCGGCCACTGGGCCTGACGGCCGACCCGTTGGGCCAGCGGGTGGGCCTGCCGGTTCCCAAGGCGAAGCAGATCACGCTGAGCGGCCGCGGCGTGACCGATCCGGTCACGCGCCAGGTGGCGGTCTACCTGTCGGAGGATGCCATCAGCATCAGCGGCGCTCGCGCCGTGCTCGACACCAGCGAGATCACCGTGCTGGACGGCCCAACGTCTCGGAATTTCGTGGGCGCCACGACGCTGTTTTCAGTGGCGTTGGAGCGCTGCTTCGACGGTAGGGTGCGCAGGGATCGCGACCAGCCCCCTGGAACCTTGGTCGAGGCCTGCTCGATCAGGCTGATCACGCGCGAGCGATGCGAGGGGCAGCTAGGCCCGAACAGCCTGTTTCCGTCGACCGTGATCAAGTGCGCGCTGCACCCATCGCTCACGAGCGAAACGGATGCAAGTTATCGGCTGCTGGCGACAAGCCCGGGCAATGCGGCGCGTCCGCTGTCGGACACCTATCCGGGAACCACCCAACAGCCGTTGCCGCTGCTCGATGTGAAAGTCGTCAGCGGTGATCGCGTATTGCGCCGGCTCGCCGTCGCCGCGCCCGAGGAATGCCAGATGCCCGACGGACAAGGTGGGCGAACGCAATGCGACGGGCGGCGGGAGGAGCAGTTGCGCATGTGGCGCATGTGCACCGGCCGCAATCCGACGCCGCATGGAACGCGGTTGAACTGCGCCGCGGTCCTGCGCGGCCCGCAGGGCTATTCAGAGATCGCAGGGATATGGAACTTCTCGGTCGCCGACCCGCAAACCGGCTCGTTTCGCGAGAATTTCCTCGACGGGGTCGCGGTCAAGCAGTTGAAGATCCGCATCGACGATCGCGGACGCGATACCCTAGGGCGCTATCTGATGGCCGAAGAGGTGACCGATCTGCGCGTGGTGCAGGGGACGGGCAGCGGCGACCGATGCGAGGTGGCTGCCGAACCGCGCACCGGGCACGCCGTGATCAACCCCAACAATTGCCGTGTGGTGCTGGCGCCGCTCACCGTGGGCTGGGCGAAGGGGCGTCGCGACGAGCCGTCCATCTGGCGGCTGATCCAGCGCGTTCAGGCCGAACCAAGCGTGGTGGTGGGGCGGTTCTGCCCCGGTGGCGGACCGTGCCAGGACGTGCTGGCGAACAATGTCCTAACGCGCGACCTGACCATTCTTCCCCAGGACCAACTGGTCTTCGAATTTGTGGTTGGGCCGACCCCCTAAGGGCCTGAGGTGAGATAAGTAAGGCCAGGGCTCTGCCCTGGACCCGCCAGAGGCAGCGCCTCTGGACTCCATTTGTTTGAGTGTTGTGTGGGGTGGGGGGGCCAGACCGGGGGTGTAAAAAAACCCAGGGCCCCCAGCCCAAACCACACCCCACGGACGGGGGAGAGCGGGGGCGGGCCGTCGCCTTTGTCCCCAGTCTTTTTTGTGTGGTTGGGTTTGGGGGCCTATGGTTTTTTTTACACCCCGGTGTGGCCCCCCTCCCCAAAAAAACACTTAAACAAATGGTGTCCAGAGGCGCTGCCTCTGGCGGGTCCAGGGCAGAGCCCTG
>JBBQOT010000227.1:0-5420 GCA_038331165.1 Acetobacterales bacterium | reverse complement strand
CTTTGTGCCTTTGTGGCCGTTTTCTTTCTTGCCTGTTCCAGCAGCCAAATGCCGGTAACCAACCGACCCGAGAGGATTCCCCCCAATGGCCGACCAGCAATTCGACTTGATCGTGCTCGGCGGCGGCCCCGGCGGCTATGTTGCTGCCATCCGCGCCGCGCAGCTCGGCATGAAGGCCGTCGTGGTGGAGCGCGAGAGCATCGGCGGCATCTGCCTCAACTGGGGTTGCATCCCCACCAAGGCGCTGCTGCGCACGTCGGAGATCTGGCACACGCTGCACAACCTCAAGGCCTATGGCCTCGCCGCCGACAACATCCGCTTCGATCTTCCTGCCATCGTGAAGCGCTCGCGCGATGTCGCCAAGCAGCTCTCCTCCGGCGTCACCCACCTGCTCCGAAAGAACAAGGTGACCGTGGTGATGGGCAGCGGCAAGCTGGTCGGCAAGCACACGGTCGCCGTGGAGGCCGACGGCAAGCCGGTCGCCACCCTTAAGGCGCCGCACATCATCCTGGCCACCGGGGCGCGGGCGCGCCAGCTTCCGGGCATTGAAGCGGATGAAAAACTGATCTGGACCTATCGCCAGGCGATGGTGCCGCCGGCGATGCCGAAATCCCTGCTGGTCATCGGCTCCGGCGCCATCGGCATCGAGTTCGCCAGCTTCTACCGCACTCTCGGCGCCGAGGTGACGGTGGTGGAGGTGATGGACCGCGTGCTGCCGGTGGAGGACGCCGAGATTTCCGCCTTCGCCCGCAAGGCGTTCGAAAAGCAGGGCATGAAGATCATGACCGGGGCCACCGTGAAGGGCGTGAAGAAGGGCGCCGACTCCGTCACGGTCACGGTCGAGCAAGCGGGCAAATCGCAGGATATCACCGTCGAGCGGGTGATCTCGGCAGTCGGCATCGTCGGCAATGTGGAAAACCTCGGCCTGGAAGGCACGGGGGTGAAAATCGACCGCACCCACGTCGTGATTGACGAGTGGAGCCGCACCGGCGAGCCCGGGGTCTATGCCATCGGCGACCTCACCGGCCCGCCCTGGCTCGCGCACAAGGCCAGCCACGAGGGGGTGATCTGCGTCGAGAAGATCGCCGGCCTGCCGGGCCTGCATCCACTGAACATCGCCAACATCCCCGGCTGCACCTATTGCTGGCCACAAGTGGCCAGCGTGGGCATGACCGAGGCCGCCGCCCGCGCCACCGGGCGGGAGATCAAGGTCGGTAAATTCCCGTTCATCGGCAACGGTAAGGCGATCGCCCTGGGCGAGCCCGAGGGCCTGGTGAAGACCATCTTCGACGCCAAGACCGGCGAGTTGCTCGGCGCCCACATGATCGGCGCCGAGGTTACCGAGTTGATCCAGGGCTACGCCATCGGCCGCACGCTGGAGACCACCGAGGCCGAGTTGATGCACACCGTCTTCCCGCATCCGACGATCAGCGAAACGATGCACGAGGCCGTGCTTGACGCCTACGGGCGGGCAATCCACTTCTAGCCCATGACCAGCTCCCGCCTCGTCATCGACCACCGCACGGCCCTTCCGCGCCACCCGGAAAAGGCCAACCGCCCGGACAACCCGATCCAGCGCAAACCCGCCTGGATCCGGGTGAAGGCGCCCAATCACCCGATCTACCACGAGACCCGCGAACTGATGCGGGCCAACCGGCTGACCACCGTGTGCGAGGAAGCCGCCTGCCCGAACATCGGAGAGTGCTGGTCGCAGCGCCACGCCACCATGATGATCATGGGCGACACCTGCACCCGGGCATGCAGCTTCTGCAACGTGCGCACAGGCATGCCGGAGGCGCTGGACGCCGACGAACCCGCACGCGTCGCCGACGCCGTGGCCAAGCTCGGCCTGCGCCATGTCGTCATCACCTCGGTTGACCGCGACGACCTCGCCGATGGCGGGGCAGCGCACTTCGCCGCCGTCATCCGCGCTATCCGCGCAGCCGCCCCGGCTACAACTATCGAGGTGCTGACGCCCGATTTCCTGCGCAAGCCGGGCGCCATGGAAGTGGTGGCCATGGCGCGACCCGACGTGTTCAACCACAACCTCGAAACCGTGCCCCGCCTGTATACCACCATCCGCCCGGGTGCCCGCTACTACCAGTCGCTGCGCCTGCTCGACCAGGTGAAGCGTCATGACCCCACCATCTTCACCAAATCGGGCCTTATGGTCGGCCTCGGCGAGGCCAAGCCCGAGATCCTCCAGGTGATGGACGATTTGCGCGTGGCCGAGGTCGATTTCCTCACCATCGGCCAATATCTCCAGCCCACGGTGAAGCACGCCGCAGTGGCCGAGTTCGTCACCCCCGAGGGGTTCGCGGAATACGCCACCCTGGCGCGCGCGCGCGGTTTTCTGCTGGTGTCGGCCACCCCGCTGACCCGCAGCTCGTACCATGCCGATGCCGACTTCGCCGCGTTGCAACAGGCACGGGCGGCCAAGCTGGCGGCTGCCCGGTAGAGCGATGCCGCGCCATAGCGAAACCCGGCAGGTTCCCTACCGTGCCGAACAGCTGTTCGACCTGGTGGCCGATGTCGGCCGCTATCCGCAGTTCCTGCCGTGGTGCGTCGGTGCGCGCGTGCGCACCCGCACGGAGGCGGAGATGGTGGCCGACCTGACCATCGGCTTCGGCCCGTTCCGCGAGAGCTTCACCAGCCGCGTGACGCTTGAGCGGCCGGGGCGGATCGGGGTTCGCTATGAGAACGGGCCGTTCCGCTATTTGACCAACCAATGGCGCTTCGAGCCCACCGAGGTCGCGGGCGGCACAGGCTGCCAGGTAAATTTCCACGTCGATTTCGAGTTCCGCTCGAAGCTGCTGCAGATCGCGATCGGCGCGGTGTTCCACGAGGCGGTGCGCCGCATGGTCAGCGCCTTCCTGGTCCGCGCCCGCGCGGTGTACGGCCCGCCGCCGGCGGCCAATGCCGGGCTGATGCCGCGCGCCGCATCCGAGGGGAGCCTGGGAGCGTAATGGCAGAAGAGGCCGACCTGGCCGGGCTGCTGGCGGCGGTTGCCTCGGGCGACCGAGACGCACTCAAGGCAGTCTATGCCAGGCAGTCCACACGCTTGTTCGGAATTGCTATGGCCATCCTGCGCGACCGCACCGCCGCCGCCGATGCACTTCAGGAAGCTTTCCTGAAGGTGTGGCGCCGTGCCGGCCAGTTCGACTCCGCGCGCGGCCCGGCCGAGGCCTGGCTTGGCCAGGTCGTGCGCAACGCCGCGCTTGATGCCGCCCGCGCCCGTGGCCGCGAGGTGCTGACCGACGACCCGGCCCTCGGCGACGGCGCCGTGGCGGCCACCGCACTCGACGACCTCACCAGCGCCGAAGACGGCGTTCGCCTGCGCGCCTGCCTCGGCCAGCTCGACGAAAAGCCGCGCGAGGGCATCCTGCTCGCCTTCGTGCACGGGCTGTCGCACCCGGAAGTGGCCGAACGCATGGCCCAGCCGCTCGGCACGGTGAAGTCCTGGATCAGGCGTGGGCTGCTCAGCCTGCGGGAGTGCCTGGCATGAGCGGTGCTTCGCCTGATGACCGCGACCTGCGCGCCGGCGAATACGTGCTGGGCACGCTCGACGCGCGGCAATCCGCCGCCGTCGAGCTTGACATGGACCGCGACCCCGCCCTGGCCGAGGCGGTTGCCGCCTGGACCCGCCGGCTCGACCCGCTGACCCGCCTTATCCCGCAGGCAGCACCGCCGCCCGATTTGTGGGCGCGCATCGAAGCCGGGTTGCCCGCTCCCGCCGCTGGCCGACCGCCTGTCACGCCACCGTGGCGCCTGTCCTGGCTGTGGCGCGGCTGGGCGATCGGCGCCTCGCTGGCCGCCGCTGCCTTCGCCGGCCTCGCCTTCATGCCGCGTGCCGAGAAACCGGCCTTCATGACCGTGCTGGTCAGCGACCGCGCAGCACCGGCCTGGATCGCCCAGGCCGACCGCACCGGCGGCATCACGCTGGCCGCCGTGCGCCCGGCCTTTGGCGACGCCCAGCCGGCCACGCCAGACGGCCGGGTGATGCAGCTCTGGGGCCTGCGCCCCGGCGACAGCAGCCCCACCAGCCTGGCCCTGCTGCCACGCACCCCCGGCCGCGTCTCCATCCAGACGCCGCCGATCCGCCCGGTGCCCAACATGCTGATCGAGATCAGCCTGGAGCCCGAGGGCGGTTCGCCAACCGGGCGCCCCACCGGCCCGATCCTGTTCTACGGCCGCCTGATCGAGGCGCCGCCCAATTGAGGAGCATCGCCATGGCCCATCGCGTGATGACCGCCACCGCCCTTGCACTGTGCATCGCCGCCGCGGCGCTGGCGCTGCAGAGCGAACCGCCGGCCGAGCGCGTGGCCACGCGCGCCGAGATGATGGCGACCCACTCCGCCAAGGTTGCGCTGCCGGTCGCCTGCGCCCCGGGGCAGCCGCAACGCGTGCACACCGATATCTGACGAAATTCTCGCCGGCGCCGCATCCGCCGGTTCAACCCCTGCGTAACGATGCTGTCGGGGCCGCGAAGGCCCCCTGCAACGGAGGATCAACCCCATGATGCGCACGACCCTCGCCCTGCTCGCGGGCACCTTCCTGGCCACCGCCGCCCCCGCCGGGGCCGCCACGATCTGGGCACTCGACGCCGCCGGCGGCCTGGCCAAGATCGACACCGACAGCCGAAAGGCGATGCCGGCCATGGCCGTAAAGGGCGCCGACGGCGCACTGTTGTCCGTGGCCCTGCGCCCGGCCAACGGCATGCTCTACGCCCTCACCGCCAAGGGCCAACTGGTCACCATTGACCCCGCGTCCGGCATGGCCACCCAGGTCGCCAAACTCGACAAGCCGTTGGAGATGGGCGGGCGCACCACCATCAACTTCAACCCGGTGGTCGACCGCATCCGCGTGGTTTCCAGCAACGGCGGCAACTGGCGCATCCACCCCGAAACCGGCGCGGTCACCGTCGATGGCGGGCTGAAATACGCCCCCGACTCCGCCTATGTCGAAGCCAAGCCGATGGTCACCACCGGTGCCTATTCCAACCACTTCGCCGGCACCAAGGAGACGGCGCTGTATACCATCGACAGCAAGCTCGGCCTGATGAACGTGCAGATGCCGCCAAATGACGGGGTGCAGCAGCCCCGCGGCCGGTTGAACGTCGCGGTGCCGGCCAATGCCGGCTTCGATATCCTGGCCGACGGGCAGGGCGGCAACACCGGCTGGGTCGTCGCCGGCGGCGCGCTGCACAGCCTGGACATCAAGACCGGCCAGCTGACCACGCTCGGCCGTATCACCGGCCTGTCGGGCAAGGACATTCTGTCGATCGCTGCGACGAAGTAGAAGCTGCTGCGGCACCGGGGCTACGCGCGCGGGGGAGGGTCATCACCCCATAGGCGCTAAAATAGTTCCACCCGAACCGACACCAGATGCGATTTTCGTAATCTCGGCGCGTTTGCCATGCG
>JBBQOT010000226.1:0-5452 GCA_038331165.1 Acetobacterales bacterium | reverse complement strand
CGGGGGCGGTGGTTCTGCGCAGCGACGAGATGCGCAAGCGGCGCTTTGAGGTGGCGCCGGAACAGCGCCTGCCGCAGCCGGCCTATGCGCCGCGGGTGAGTGCGGCGGTGTTTGCGGAGATTGCCACGGCGACGGCGGCGATTGCTGCGGCGGGGCACGCGGTGGTGGCCGACGCGACGTTCATGGACACGGCGCATCGGGCGGCGGTGGCGGAAGCTGCCGGTGCGGTGCCGTTTGTGGGTGTGTGGCTGGAGGTGCCGATGGCCGAGCTGGAGCGGCGCGTGGCCGCGCGCACCGGCGATGCGTCCGACGCCGACATCGCGGTGTTGCGCCGCGCCGCGGCTGCCGGCGCGGGGGCCGGCGAATGGCTGGTGGTGGACGGCAGCGACGCCGGCCGGGCGGTCGCCACGATCAGCGCCACGCTTGCGATACGACCCTGAAAAGCCCACATAAGGGGAACGTGCAAGGGAGAGTGCGCAATGGCCATTCGCAAGCTGCTTCTGCCGCTGACCGGGACCGCGGCCGGGGAGTCGGCACTGGACATCGCGGTGCGCATCGCGCGCATCTGGAACGCGCATGTCACCGCGCTGCATGTGCGCATCGACAGCCGCGACGTGGCGCCGCTGGCGGGCGAGGGCCTGTCGGGTGCGATGATCGAGGAGATGATGTCGGCGACCGAGAAGGAGAGCAGTGAGCGTGCCCGCGCGGTGCATGCCATGTTCGACCGCTTTGTGGCGGAAAACCACGTGCCGGTTGGCGAGGCCAAGGTGAACGAAATGAGCGCCAGCTTCGCCACCGTGGTGGGCCGCGAGGAGGATCTGGTGGCGCAGCAGGCGCGGCTGGCCGATCTGACGGTGGTGCCGCATCCCGAGGCGGGTGAGGACGTGTCGTCGTCGGATGCGCTGCACGCGGTGCTGTTCGATTCCGCCCGGCCGGTTCTGATCGCCCCGCTGGTGGCACCCGCGCGCATCGGCACCCGGGTGTGCATTGCCTGGAACGGCACCGCCGAATCGGCGGCCTCGGTGCAGGCGGCGCTGCCGTGGATGCAGCGTGCCGAGGCGGTGCGGGTGCTGACCGCGGACGAATACCATCGGCGCGGGCCGGCGGCAGCGGACCTGCTGGCTTATCTCGCGTTGCATGGCGTGGCGGCCGATACCGCCGTGTTCCGCCCGATCGACCGCGAAGTGGGTGCGGGGCTGCTGCGGGCGGCGAAGGATTTCCAATGCGACCTGTTGTGCATGGGTGCCTATTCGCATTCGCGGCTGCGCCAGCTGATCCTGGGCGGGGTTACCCGGCACATTCTGGAACATGCCGACCTGCCGGTGATGATGACGCGCTGACCACGGGGCTGCGTGTTGTTCGGCGTTGACGATCCGGCGACCATCGCCGCCGTCCGCGCCTATGTGAAGCTGATGCGGGCGCATCGGAGCGTGACCGTGCGGCTGGAGTCGGCCCTTGCCGCCTGCGGGCTGACGCTGACGCAGCTTGGCGTGCTGGAGGCGGTGCTGCATCTGGGGCCGCTGCCGCATGGCGAGTTGGGGCGCAAGCTGCTGACCTCGCCCGGCAATCTGTCCGATGTCGTGGACAAGCTGGAGAAGCGCGGCCTGGTGTGCCGGGTGCGTGCGACCGCGGACCGGCGGCAGGTGCGGGTGGAACTGACCGCTGCTGGGCGGGCGCTGATCGGCGATGTGTTTCCGCGCCACGCCGGCGATATCGCGGGCGCCATGGCGGGGCTCGACGGGGCGGAACTGGCGGTGCTGGACGGCTTGCTGCGTAAGTTGGGTGGGGGGGTTGCAATCGGAGTGGGGGAACACTAGATCGGCGTCGAACTGTTCGATATCGAAGAATGGAGATGACCGTGATCGATGTGAAGCCCTTCGCCAGCCTCGGCGGCTTCCGCAATGAGTGGCTCGATGCCCGCCACCACTTCAGCTTTGGCCAGTACCACGACCCTGCGCGCATGGGCGTGGGCGCATTGCGGGTGTGGAACGATGACGAAATCGCGCCGGGGCGCGGCTTCGACCCGCACCCGCATCGTGAGATGGAGATCATCACCTATGTCCGCGAAGGCGCGATCACCCATCGCGACTCCCTGGGCAACGAAGGCCGCACCGAGGCCGGCGATGTGCAGGTGATGCACGCCGGGACCGGCATCGTGCACAGCGAGTTGAACCGGGAGACCGAGACGACGAAGATCTTCCAGATCTGGATCGTGCCCGGCACAGCGCGCGTGACGCCCGGCTGGGGCACCCGCAGCTTCCCGAAGGGCGCCGACGGGCTGGTGGCGCTGGCCGATGGGCGGGCGGGGGCCGATGGCGCAGCGCTGCCGCTGCATGCCGACGCCGCGGTGCTGGCGGCAACATTGGCGCCCGGCCAGAGCGTGATCCATCGCCTGGCACCGGGCCGGGTAGCGTATCTGGTGCCCTCGACCGGGTCGGTGGCCGTGAACGGCGCCGTCGTTGGCCCGCGCGACGGTGCGACGGTGAAGGCGGTTGACACGATCACGATCATCGCGACCGGAGCGGCGGAGCTGGTGCTGGTCGATGTGCCTGCTTGACGGGCAGGCCGCATGACACGTGGCGGAGGGAAGAAGGGAAGGCCAGGGCTTCGCCCTGGACCCACCAAAGGCCGAGGGCCTTTGGAAACCCATTTTTAAGGTCCAGGGGCTTGGCCCGTCGCGCGAAGGCGCGCTCGGGACCTGGTGGGTCCACGGCAAAGCCCTGGCCTTGGCTTACTTTCCGAACACCAAGACCAGGCCGCTTGGCGCTACTCGCGGATGCCCGCGAGCCGCAGTCCGCGTACGAAGTGTTCGCGGTCTTCGGCGCGTTCGAACGGGCTGGCCTGGGTGAAGCGTGCGATACTGAATTCCGGTTCGATTTCCAGCAGCCGGGCGCGCACTGCTTCGGCTTCCTGTTTCTGGCCCAGATGGCCGAGGGCGGCGAGGTAAGGTTTGCAGGCCGCCGAGAAGGCCGGGTTCATCTGGCTGACTTCGCGGCCGATCTCGACCGCCTGTTCGTGCTGGCGCTTGAGCAGGGCGATGATGATGCGGGCGGTGTCGTAGAAATACGCCTGCGGGTCGAAGGGCGAGAGTTGCTTGTAGCGTGCCACCCGGCGCTCGGCTTCCGTCAGGTCGCCGAGATAGGCGAAGGCGACGCCCGAGAGGTTCCAGGCCATGGCCAGGTTCGGGTTGAGCATCAGCGCGCGTTCGTGCAGCGCAATTGCCTCGCGCAGGCGGTGGTGCAGGAAGGCGCGCACGTGCCCGGCGATGGTCAGCGCCTTGGCGTCCGCCGGGTCGAGCGTGATGGCGCGCTCGGCCAGCCGCCCGGCCTCGGCCATTACCTCGGCGGGGTGGTCGGCCCAGCCTTGGCCAACCAGGAACATCTGCCAATAGGCGAACCATGCATGAGCGGCGGCGTAGTCGGGTTCCGTTTCGATGGCGCGGCGCAGCAGCTCGCCGGCCTCCATGAACATCGGCTTGTCGAGCCGGCTGATCAGCGGCATGGCGCGCAACACCAGGTCGTAGGCATTGGCGTCGTGCGACGGGCGCGAGGTGACGCGCTGAGCCTCGATCAGCAGGATCTCGGGGTCGATCTGCGCCACCACCTCGGCGGCCACCTCGTCTTGCAGGGTGAGCAGGTCGCTGGCCGAGCGGTCGAAGCGCTGCGACCACACCATCTGGTTGCCGGCGCGCAGGTCGAGCAGCCGCAGGTTGATGCGCAGCCGTTCGCCGATGCGTTGGATGGTGCCGTCGAGCAGGAAGTGGATGTCGAAGGCGCGGCGGATTTGCATCTCGTCGCGCGTTTGGGTGGCGTAGCGGGCGAGCGAGGAGGAGGAGACGAGGAAGATCCAGCGGAAGCGGGCCAGCGCCGAGGTGATCTCATCGGCCAGGCCGGTGGACAGGTGGGCCTCAGCCTCCGTCGTGCCGATCATTTGCAGCGGCAGCACACCGACGCGCGCGCCGCCGCGGGTGACGGTGCGGGGTTCGGCCCGTGCCTCGCGCGCTTCGGTGCGCGGCTCCCGCGTGTCCATGCGCGCGTCGAAGCGCAATTCACGGGGCGCCAGGGCGCGCGGCTCGTTGCGGGGCGGGGGTGCGGTGGGCGGCGCCGGCGCGCGTACCGGCGTGGGGCTGGAGGCGCGGATTTCGGCGAGCAGGCGCTGGGTTTCGTCGGACGGCTGGGCGTCGAGCATGTCGGCCAGCACGGCGCGGCACCGCTCATAGGCCTGGATGGCCATGCCGCGCTCGCCGCGCCCTGCATAGGCGCGCATCAGGGCCCGCCAGGCGCCCTCGTGGGTGCGGTCGATGGCCAGCAGTTGCTGGGCGGCGGGAATGACGGTCTCGGGGTCGTCCTTCTCGCGCAGCAGGGTTTCGGCCAGCGTCCGGGCACGGTCGCGCAGGCGTTCGCGCTCGCCGGCCAGCCACTGGTCGAAGCTGGGGTCGACGCCGTCGAGGTCTTCCAGCAATTCGCCGTCGAGCAGGGTCAGCGCCTGCGGCTTGTTGGTGGAGGCGCGCAGCACTTCCTCCACATCGACCCAGACGGTGCCGGGGCGCAGCGTCAGGTGGTCGCGCTGGACGTGCATGATCTGGTTGCCGACGGGGTTCAGCGCCTCAAGCAACCGATGGATTTCCTGACGCAGTGACGCGCGGGCCTGTTCCTCGGGCCGGCGGCTCCATAGCAACTCGGCGAGCTTGCTGCGCAGCACCGGGCGCGGCGACGACAGGGCGAGAATAGCCAGCAACGCCCGGGTTTTGCGCCCGGTTGGCAGGATGTTCTCGCTTGTAAGGGTCCATGCCTCCATCTGGCCGATCAGGCGCAGACGGACGAGGACGGGATCAGCGGGAGAATTCAGATTAGCGGACGTGGCACGCTCCTGGGCAGAATGCCGTCGAGGCGTGCATCAATACGGCGTTTGTCACGTTGTGACAAGTTGCAAATTAACGCTGAGCGCCGCCAGGCCAAGCGCACCAGTCATGCCAGCCATCGTCAAGACTGACGCCTCGTTGGGAAAGGCCAGGGCTTCGCCCCATAGGCACGAAGATAAGGGAGGCTGGGCTCTGCCCAGACCCGCCAGGGGCCAAGCCCCTGGGTCTTATACCAACCCCTCTAATGATTGACCGATAGAGAAAGTTAAGGCCAGGGCTTTGCCCTGGACCCACCAAAGGCCGACGGCCTTTGGAAACCCATTTATTTTCATATATTTAAGGTCCAGGGGCTGGGCCCCTGGTGGGTCCCCGTGGCGCGGCTTCGCGCCGCGACGGCGACGCCCTGGCCTTGCTAGCCCATGAGTCATCTCAAACAGCGATTGGTATTACTTTGTAAAAAACTAAAAATTCCAATAGGTTAATCATCTGGGGATACCAAGAGTTTCTTGGCTGCGCCAGCAGCCCCAAATCAATGCGCTGGTTCGACTAGTGGCAGCTTGCACGACCCCTAAAGGTAATGGGATCAAAGGG
>JBBQOT010000225.1:0-5498 GCA_038331165.1 Acetobacterales bacterium | reverse complement strand
GCGTCGCCATAGCGCATGGCATTGGTGAAGCAGACATGCGCCGACAACCCGGTGACCAGCAGCAGCACCAGCGGCAGCCACTGCCCGGCCGGGATGCGCGCGATGAAGAACGGGTCGCCGCCCAGCAGCAGGTCGGTGGCGAGGTATGCCGGCAGCTGCACCAGGTTCATCCAGAACAGGATGGTCAGGGTGGAATTCGTGCCGGTCAGGAACTTGGTGGCGGTGATCTGCACCGAGAAGAACAGCGCCGCCGCCAGCACCACCAGTGCCGCCGGGTCGAACGCCGCGGCACCCGGGCGCAGGATCACCAGCACGCCCACGAAGCCCAGCACCACTGCCCCGATGCGCGCGGTGCTGATGCGTTCGCCGAGAAACAGCGTCGCCATCACCATGGTCCAGGCCGGGGTGGTGAATTCCAGCGCGAACACGGTGGCCAGCGGCAGCAGCGTCACGCCGAACGCCCAGCACGCCTGGCCGGCGAAATGGAACACGTTGCGCAGGGCATGGATGCGCAGCGGCGTCGGCCAGCCGATGCGCTGCCCCGCGAGCAACGCAAAGGCGCCGAGCACCACGATGCCGCCCATGTTGCGCAGCGCCAGCACCTCCCACACCGTGATGACCCGCGCCATCTCGCGGATCGCCACGGCCAGGGCGGAAAACGAAATCAACGCGCCAGCCATCCACAGGATGACCCGGCGAAGATCATGCATGCGGTGGCTCCCCCCTGTTGGTTTGGGTAACAGGCTTCGCCCGCCGGGTCACGATCGGCAGGCGCAACCTTGTATTGAGGTGGGGGGCGGGCTTGACGACCAAGTGGTGCTCGCGCGCGCCGCTATGCGCTATGAAGCGACGCCCAAGGACGTCGCCATGACCCAGCCCGTCGACTCGCCGCCCCGCGCCGCGCCGTTGCCGCAAGCCGCACCGATCGGGGCTGCCGGCGGTCCGCTGCTTGTGTTGCCGGCGGCCCCCGCCCCGCGCCGACGCCGGCTGGGCTGGCTGCTGGCACTGGTGCTGCTGGCCGGCGCCGGCACCGCCGCCTGGTGGGAATTCGTCCGCCCACCGATGCTGGCCGTCACCGTGCCGTGGCGCGGCCCGGCACTCGAAGCCGTTTATGCCACCGGCGTGGTCGAAGCCGTCGATTTCGCCCGCGTCGGCACCACGGTGGCCGCGCGCATCGTCTCGCTCGCGGTGGACGAAGGCGACCGGGTGACCGCGGGCCTGCCGATCGCGCAGCTCGACGACCGCCAGGCGCAGCAACGCCTGTCCGACGCCCGCGCCCGCCTGGCGCTGGCCGAGCAGGAACTGGCGCGCGACCAGGCGCTGGCGGCCCAGTCCATCCGCTCCCAACAGCAGGTGCAGCGCAGCCAGGAAACCCGCGACGTGGCCGCCGCCGCGGTGCAGATTGCCGCCCGCCAGCTGGAGGAATACCGCATCGCCAGCCCGCTTGACGGCATCGTCATGAAGCGCCCCGTCGAACCCGGCGAGACCGTGGCCGCCAATGCAACGCTGTTCGAGATCGCCTCGCCGGTGGCGCTGAAGATCGCCGCCGACGTGGACGAACGCGACGTCGCGCGGGTGCGCATGGGCACGAGGGTGGCGATCCGTGCTGACGCCTTCCCCGGCCGCGCCATCGCCGCTGTCGTCACCAACATGCGTGGCAGGGGCGAAACCGCGACCCGGACCTTTCGCGTGGAAGCCACCCTGCCGCCCGACACCGGCCTGCTGATCGGCATGACGGTGGACGTGAATTTGGTGGTGGCGGAGCGCGCAGCCGCGCTGCTGGTGCCCCCGGCCACGGTGCGCCACGCCGCGCCCCAGGGCGGGCGGCCCGGCGCGGCACATGTCTTTCGCGTGATCGACGGCCGCGCGCGCCTGACGCCGGTGGAATTGGGGGCGGTCGGGCCGGCGGCCATCGAGATCCGCTCCGGCCTGGATGAAAACGCCAGGCTGATCTCCGACCCGCCGGCCGGGCTGGCTGATGGCACTGCAGTGGCGGCGGCACGTTGATGAGAAGGCAGGACAGGCCCCGCAGCTTGCCACGCTGCCCATGATGCTGGCGCTGTCCATTGCCGCGGCACATCTGCGCAGCCGCCGGCGGCAGACCCTGGTGTCGGTGCTGGGCGTGGCGTTGGGAGTTGGGGTGTTCATCGCGGTGACCGGGCTGATGTCCGGTTTCCAAAGCTTCTTCCGCCGCCAGATGATCGAGACCAACCCGCATGTGACGATCACCGACGAAATCCGCCACCCGGCGCTGCAGCCACTGGCGATACTGCATCCCGATGGCGCGGTGGCGGTCAGCCGCATCCTGCCGCGCGACCCGGTGCGCGGCATCGCCAATGCCGGCGAGATGCTGGCCGCACTTTCGGCGATGCCGGGGGTGGCGGTGGCGCCGGGGCTACGCGGCCAGATGCTGCTGCGCCGGGCCGGGCGCGACTATGCGGTGAGTGCCGTCGGCATCGACCCGGTGCGTGAGGCGCGCGTCACCGGCCTGGCGAAGGACATCAAACAAGGCAGCCTGGAGGCGCTGGGCGCCCGGTCGGACGGCGTCGTGGTGGGCAAGGGGCTGGCCGACAAGATGGGTGCGACACTCGGCGATACGCTCAGTGTTGCAACCACCGCGGGTGGCGAAAGTGCGCTGCGCATTGTCGGCATCTTCCGCACCGGGCTGGAGCAGCAGGATTTCGGCACGGTCTATGTTGCCCTCGGGCGCCAGCAATCGATGCAGGGACGGCCGCGGGTGATCAACGAGCTGCACATTCGGCTGGCCGATATCGGCCGCTCGATCGAGATCGCGGCACTGGCCGAGGGCCGCTGGGGCTACAAGGCGGCACCGTGGGAGGAGACCTTCGCGCGCGTTCTGGAGGTGTTCGTGCTACAGAACGTGATCATCTATGGCAGCACCGGCGCGATCCTGCTGGTGGCCGGCTTTGGCATCTTCAACATCATCTCCACCGTGGTCAGCGAGAAGGCGCGCGACATCGCCATCATGCGCTCGATCGGCATGCCGCGCGGCAGCGTGGTGGCGACCTTCATCATCGAGGGCATCGCGGTGGGCGTGATGGGGGTGGCGGCAGGATGGCTGCTGGGCTGGCTGGGGGCAACGGTGATGGAGACCCTTCCCGCTCCGGGCGCGGACGATCCGTCAATGACGCTGTCGGTGCTGCAGACGCCGTTCAGCTACGGGCTGGCGGCGGGGATCGCACTGCTCTCCGCGGTGGCCGCGGCGTGGATACCCGCGCGCAAGGCGGCGCGCACCGACCCCCTGGTGATCATTCGGGGTGCGACTTGAGCGACATCCTGCGCGCCGAGCACCTGGTGCGGGTGCTGCCCGGCCCGGTGCCCACCACGCTGATTGGCGACACCACGCTGGGCTTCGCCCCGGCCAGCTTCAGCGTGATCACGGGACCGTCGGGCTCGGGAAAGTCGTCGCTGCTGTATCTGCTGGGACTGCTGGACGTGCCGACATCGGGCGAGGTGTTCGTCGATGGCAGGGCGACCTCGCGCCTTGACGACGCCGCACGCACGCGGCTGCGGCTGGCGGCGTTCGGCTTCGTGTTCCAGTTCCATTTTCTGCTGCCCGAGTTCAGCGTGCTGGACAACGTGATGCTGCCGATGCGCCAGCTCGGCCGCGTGCCCCGGATAGCGATGCGCGCCCGGGCACTGGCGCTGCTGGAGCAGCTCGACATGGCGGACCAGGCGCACAAAAAACCCGACGCGCTGTCGGGCGGCCAGCGCCAGCGCACGGCGGTGGCGCGGGCGCTCGCCAACGACCCGCCAGTGGTGCTGGACGACGAGCCGACGGGCTCGCTGGACACCAAGAACGCGGCCGCGGTGTTCGCCGTGCTGGCCGGGCTGGCCAATGACGGCCGCACCGTGATCGCGGTGACCCATGACGAGGGCCTGGCGGCGACGGCGCAGCGACGCATCCACCTGGTGGACGGGCGAGTGGTGCAGGACGGGCGGGTGGTGCAGGGCGGGCGGCAGGGGTAGCATCGTCCGTCTTTCCGGAGGCCCCGCCATGACCCAGCGCTTTGCCGTGATCGGGCTCGATCACCGCCATGTCTACGAGCTGACGCAGCACCTGATCGATGCCGGGATGGAATGCGCCGGCTGGTGGCCGGTGACCACCAACCCGCATGTGCTGGACGGCTTCCGCAAGCGCTTCCCGCATCTGCCGGAAGTGGCCGAGCGCGAGCGGCTGATGGACGATCCGACAATCCAGCTCATCGTCACCGCCGCCATCCCCAACGAGCGCGCGGCGCTGGCGATCGAGGCGATGCGGCGCGGCAAGGATGTGCTGGCCGACAAGCCCGGCATCACCACGCGCGCCGACCTCGCGGCGGTGCAGGCGGCGGTGGCCGAAACCGGGCGGAAATTCGCCGTGGTGTTCGGCGAGCGCTTCCAGTCGCCGGCCAGCGCCCGCGCGCGCGAGCTGGTGCACGAAGGTGCGATCGGCCGGCTGGTCTCGACCACCAGCATGGCGCCGCACCGGATGAACCGCGCCACCAGGCCGGACTGGTTCTGGGATGCGCGCACCAACGGCTCGATCCTGGTCGATATCGGCTGCCATGCGATCGACGCCTTCCTGCACATGACCCGACGAGAGGACGCCGAGATCGTGCACGCCGCCATCCGCAGCGTGGCGCCGGAGCGCACGCCAGTGACCGATTTCCAAGATTGGGGCGAGATGATCCTGCGCAACGACGTGGCCACCGGCACCATGCAGATGCACTGGTTCACCCCGGACGGGCTGGCCGACTGGGGCGATGGGCGCGCATTTTTCACCGGCACCGAGGGCTATATCGAGCTGCGCAAGAATCTCGACCTGGCCGGGCGGCCGGGTGGCCAGCATTTGTTCCTGGTGACCAACACCAAGACCGAGCACATCCCCTGTGCCGGCCTGCCGGTTGCCACCTTCCGCGCCTTCGCCGACGACCTGCGCGACCGCACCGAGACGGCGATGACGCAGAGCCACTGCTTCGCGGTGTGCCGCCTGGCCCTGGAAGCGGAGGAGAGGGCGCGGGGGTGATACCCGCCTCACCGATCCCGCTCGCCCGCTATGCCGCGGTGCCCGGTGCGCAGATGCTGCATATCCAACCGGCGGCGCGCTATGCCTCGGCGCCGCCTTCGCTGGTCGGGTTCCGCTACGACCACGCCGACACGGCGCGGGCGTTCCTGCGCGTGCTGTCCCGCGCCGAGGTCGAGGTGCCGGCCGAGGCGGTGATGCTATACCCCGACGCTGTGGTGCTGGACGGTCGCTTCGTGCTGTCGCGCGAGGGTGTCGGCGTGGAGGAGAGCTTCGCCGACACCACGGCGTACGAAGTGATGTCGGTGCGCCACCCAGACCTGGTGGCACGGCTCGCGGCCGGCGAGGCGACCAGGTTGCCGGCCGGCGGGCCGCCGGTGGTGGCGATCTTCAAGGAACATTGCCAGACGTTTGGCCACGTGGTGGGCGAGGCGCTGCCGCGGCTGGTGCATCTGGCCGAAATGGGGCTGCG
>JBBQOT010000224.1:0-5510 GCA_038331165.1 Acetobacterales bacterium | reverse complement strand
GTTGAGGCGTTGCCGTTCGCGCGCTCGCTGTCGCCACGGGCGCATTGGCGTGCATTCTGGGCAATGGTGGCGTTGATCCGGCGCGAGCGGCCCGACGTGGTGCACGCGCACATGCCCATCAGCGGCTTCCTCAGCCGGCTGGCAGCGCGCGTCGCTGGGGTGCCGAAGATCGCCTATACCTGCCACGGCTACCTGTTCAACCAGGAGGGCTCGTGGCTGCGCCGGATCGGCGGGTTCGCGATGGAATGGATCGGCGGGCGGCTGACCGACGTCTATATGACCGTCTCGCGCGACGAGGCGGGCGACGCGCGGCGGCTGTGGATCCATCGCGGCGCGGTGGCGATCGGCAATGGCCGCAGCCCGACGCAGTTCCGCCCGAACCAAGCGGCGCGCGCGCAGCTGCGCGCGGCGATGGGGGTGGCGCCCGACACGGTCGCCGTGGTGATCGTCTCGCGTGTGGTGGCGCCCAAGGGCTATATCGAGCTACTGGCCGCGATGCGCGATGTGCCGGCGGAGCTGTGGGTGGTGGGCGACCGCCTGCCGAGCGACCGCGGCGAGGATTTGGCGCCGTATTTTGCCCGCTTCGCCGAAACCGGGCGGCTGCGCCACCTGGGCTATCGCAGCGACGTGGCGGATGTTCTGGCGGCAGCCGACATCTTCGTGCTGCCGAGCCATTTCGAGGGGCTGCCGATGTCGGTGATCGAGGCGATGCTGACTGGGCTGCCGGTGGTGGCGTCCGACATCCACGGGCCGCGCGAACAGGTGGTGACCGGTACGACCGGCCTGCTGGTGCCGGTGCGCGATGCCACCGCCCTGGCCGGCGCGTTGCGGCAGCTGGCCCAGGACGCCGGGATGCGGGCACGCATGGGGGCCGCGGGGCTTGGCCGGGCGCGCGAGCACTATGACGAGGCCAGGGTTGTGGCGCATACGCTGGACCTGATGGGGCTGTAGGTCTAAGGCGCCGGCATACGGACCCACCCCTCACCCCAGCCCTCTCCCCGACCGGACGAGGGCGTCTGGAAGGCGCTTCATGACCGATATCGCCCCGATCCGCCGTGCGCTGATCTCCGTCTCGGACAAGGCTGGGCTGGTGGCGTTCGGCCTGGCCCTGGTGGCGCGCGGCGTGGAGATCCTGTCGACCGGCGGCTCCGCCAAGGCCCTGCGCGATGCCGGCGTGCCGGTGGTCGAAGTGTCCGCGCATACCGGCTTCCCGGAAATTCTCGACGGGCGGGTGAAGACGCTGGTGCCGCAAATCCATGGCGGCATCCTCGGGCGGCGCGACCTGCCTGAGCACCTGGTGCAGATGGCGGCCCACGGCATCGCCCCGATCGACCTCGTGGCGGTGAACCTGTATCCGTTCGAGGCCACCGTGGCCCGCGGCGCCCCGTTCGACGATTGCGTGGAGAACATCGACATCGGCGGCCCCGCGCTGATCCGCGCCGGCGCCAAGAACCATGATTTTGTCAGCGTGCTCACCGAACCCGGCCAATACGCCGACGTGCTGGCCGAGTTGGAAGCCCACGGCGGCACCACGCTGGCCCTGCGCCGCCGCCTCGCCGGCGAGGCCTATGCCCGCACCGCCGCCTACGACGCCGCCATCGCCGCCTGGTTCGCCGCCCAGCGCGCCGACGCCCTGCCCGCCCGGTTCGCCATTTCCGGCACGCGCCGCCAGGCGCTGCGCTACGGCGAGAACCCGCACCAGCAGGCGGCGTTCTACACCACCGATGCCCGCCCCGGCGTGGCCACCGCCCGACAGATCCAGGGCAAGGAGCTGTCGTACAACAACCTCAACGACACCGACGCGGCGTTCGAATGTGTCGCCGAGTTCGAGGCGCCCACGGTGGTGATCGTCAAGCACGCCAACCCTTGCGGCGTGGCCACCGCCCCCTCGCTGGCCGAGGCCTGGGACGCGGCACTGCGCTGCGATCCCGAATCGGCCTTCGGCGGCATCATCGCGGTGAACCGCACACTCGACGAAGCAGCGGCGGCGAAGATGGTGGCGATCTTCTCCGAGGTGATCGTGGCGCCCGATGCGACCGAGGCGGCGATTGCCGTGCTGGCGCGCAAGAAGAACCTGCGGCTGCTGCTGACCGGCAGCCTGCCCGACCCGGCGGCGGCGGGGCTGTCGTTCAAAAGTGTCGCCGGCGGCTTCCTGGTGCAGTCGCGCGATGCCGGCCGGGTGATGGCAAGTGACATCAAGGTGGTGACCAGGCGAGCCCCGACTGCCGCAGAACTTGAAGACCTGATCTTCGCCTTCCGCGTCTGCAAGCACGTGAAGTCGAACGCCATCATCTATGCCAAGAATGCCGCCACGGTTGGCATCGGCGCCGGTCAGATGAGCCGGGTGAACGCATCGCGCATCGCCGCCTGGAAGGCGGAGGACGCCGCCCACAAGGCCGGCCTGCCGCAATCACTGGCGATCGGCGCGGTGGTGGCATCCGACGCCTTCTTCCCGTTCGCCGACGGCTTGCTGGCGGCAGTTGCGGCCGGCGCCACGGCGGTGATCCAGCCCGGCGGATCAATGCGCGACGCCGAAGTGATCGCAGCGGCGGATGAGGCCGGAGTGGCGATGGTGATGACAGGGATGCGCCATTTCCGGCATTGACGCCTGGGCGGAGTATACATCACGAGACCCAATAGACCTGTTGCGGAAGTCTGCCTGTGACGCCAACCACCGAAAACACTGACTCATGATCAGGCAAGCATGGGGCTTCGCCCCAAACCCCAGCAGGGGCCAAGCCCCTGCACCTTAATCGTAAGAAAACTAATGGGTTTCCGAAGGCCCTCGGCCTTTGGCGGGTCGAGGGCAAAGCCCTGGCCTTGCCTCCCTTAATCGGTCAACCATGAGGCCGCCTGGTGAGACTTGACCCGTATCGGTACTGGCCAGGCCGCGTCGCGGCGGATATTTTGGCTCTCCAAGGATGACTGGCAACAGCCGATATGAACTCTGAAGAAGCCCCACCCGACCTCACTGCCGACCGCACGCTGGACATCACGCGCGACCTTTGCCCGATGACCTTCGTGCGTACCCGCCTCGCACTCGACCGGTTGGCCCCGGGGCAGCGGCTGCTGGTGCTGCTCAAGGGCGAGGAGCCGCGCCGCAACGTGCCCCGTAGCACCCGCGAGCATGGTCACAAGGTGCTGACCGAACAGACCGGCCCCGACGGCATCACCCGCCTGCTGCTGGAACGCGCCTGACCGGCCTTCGCGGCTCAGGGGCGGCTGAGGCGTCGGTCCCGCGCGGCCAGTCCGACCCACCTAATACCAACCCTTCTAATGATTGACCGATAGAGAAAGCTAAGGGCCGGGCTCTGCCCAGGACCCGCCAAATGCCGACGGCCGTTTGAAACCCAATAGTTTTCTTAAAGTTAATGTGCAGGGGGGTGGGCCCAGCTGGGGTTTGGGGCGAAGCCCCATGCTTGCTTGATCATGAGTCAGTATTTTCGGTGGTTGGTACAACGCCCGTCCCCGCCGCAAACATGACAGTTCGATAAAGGCGCCTCAGCCCTTGCGCGCCGCACTCACCAGTTGGGTCAACTCGTCGATCGCCGCGGCCACGCGCGCGTTCAGCGCGCCCATGGCCTCGCCGTTGGCGCGCTGGATCAGATCACCGACCTCGCGCGAATTGGCGACGGCGCGCTCATAGGCCGCCTTCAGCAACTCGGCCTGCTTGGCCGCTTTGTCCTGCGGCGCCTGGCTGGTGGCGAGCGCCTGCAGCGTGCCGGTCAGTTCGGCCATGGTCTGCTGCATGATCTCCATGTTCCGCTTGGTCACCGCCTGCGCACCCTCCAGCGCGATCCGGTTGGCCTCCGACAGCGCCTCCATGTTGCGTTGGTGGGCACGCATTAGCGCCTCGGCATCCGGCATGCCGGGCACCTTCATCTGACTCAGCATTTTCTGGAATTCCTCGGCGCCCGGCCAGCTGGCCAGCGGCTTCTTCGCATCGCTCGGCATATGGGGAATCCTATTCCTGCGGGGTGAAGGGAACATCCTCGGGCGCCATTGGCGCGGCCGAGTCTAGGCGCCCGCGCGGCGCCAGCCAACCGGCGGCGCGCTCGGCCCGCGTCAGTGCGCTGTCCAGGGCCGCCATGGTCGCGGCCATGTCGGGGTTGGTGTCATTCTGCCACGCGCGCACCGTCCAGCCCCACACCGCCAGCAACCCGCCGGCGCGGAGCGTACCCCCCAGCCTTCCATCCAGCGGGGCGGCGGCGTCGACGCCCGCGGCTGCCAGCAGCCAGTCCATGCTGCGCAGGCTGGCCCCGGTCAGCAGCAATGCCGCCGGCGGGTCGAACGGCACCCCGCGCAACAGCGCGATCACCCCGGCGCGATGCATCTGCAGAAAATCGATCCGCCGCATTACCAAGTCGAACAGCCGGTCGCGCGCCGGCCCTTCGGTCAGTGCGCCCTTCAGGGCGAATGCGTCGGCCAGAGCGCCGAACCGCAGCAACAACGCGCAGCGGTCGCCCAAGCTGCGCCGCGCCACGTCAAGGGGAATGCCGGCGCTGTGCGCCGCCGCCGGAATGCTCAGCCGCGCCCAGCCATGCGCGGCGATCTGCTCGAAACAGGCGGCAACCAGGGCCGTTTCGGTATCCGGAGGCTGCGCGGGATCGGTTTGCATGGCCGAAACATGGGGCACCGCGCCCCCGATGTCACCCAGCGAGTTCGCGCGACCGCTTCGTCGCCGCGGCGATGGCGCGCGACAGCGCATCCGGCATTGCCGCCTGCTCCATCAGCACGCCAAGCGCCGCCGCCGTGGTGCCGCCAGGGCTGGTGACGTTGCGCCGCAGCACCGCCGCATCCTCGGCGCTTGCCGCCAGCAGCGCGCCCGAGCCCGATACCGTCTCGCGGGCCAGCTTGCGGGC
The DNA here is from genome assembly GCA_038331165.1 of Acetobacterales bacterium. Lineage (GTDB taxonomy): Bacteria > Pseudomonadota > Alphaproteobacteria > Acetobacterales > Acetobacteraceae > CAMDGX01. The sequence continues at coordinate 648 of JBBQOT010000224.1, read as the reverse complement.
GAGATCGGCCGGAATCCCCTGTTCGATCGCCGCCTGTTCCATCAGCTCGGCTAGCAGGAACACATAGGCCGGGCCGCTGCCCGACACCGCGGTGACGGGGTCGAGCAAGCCTTCGTCATCCACCCAGGCAACCGAGCCGATGGCAGCCAGCAGCGTGTCGCACAACGCACGCTGGGCCGTGGTCACGCCGGGCCCCGGGCACGCCACCGTCACCCCCTGGCGCACCGCGGCGGGCGTGTTCGGCATGGCGCGCACCAATGCCGCACCTTCGCCCAGCAGCGTGCGCATGCCGGCCAGCGTGCGCCCAGCCATGATCGACAGCATCACCGCGGACCCCGCGTAGCGCGCATACAGCGGCAGGGTCTCGGCGGCGTTCTGCGGCTTGACTGCCAGAACCACGGCAGCCGGGGCGAACCCGGCCGGGATCGACGCGGCATCAGCCACCACCACCACCTCTGGCCCCGGCGCAACGGGCACCATCGGATCGACGGCAACCGAGCGGGCCAACCCACGCTCGCGCCAGCCGGCCAGCATGGCGCCGCCCATCTTGCCGAAGCCGACGAGCAGGATCGGGGGAATGGCGGTCATGGAACGGTACGCCTCACAAGGGTCTGCTCGTCAGGCTTCGCCGACGCATTCCAGCATGGC
>JBBQOT010000223.1:0-5519 GCA_038331165.1 Acetobacterales bacterium | reverse complement strand
GGTGGTGCCGAACACCGCAGCGATGATGGTCGCGCCAAAGGCGATCTGCAGCGAGATGCGGATCGATTCGATCAACCGGCTCAGCACGTCGCGACCCAGCTCGTCGGTGCCCAGCGCATGCGCCCAGCTTCCGCCGAAGCCGATCGGCGGTTGCAGCCGCGCCCGCAAATCCATCGCCGTGATACCGTATGGCCGCACCAGGTCGGCCAACAGCGCGATCGCCAGGATCACCATCAGCCAGGCGATGGCCAGCATCACCCCCGCCGGCACGCCGGCCCGCCTGCGCGGGGGGGCCGCCACACGAACCCCTTCGCCGGCCATCAGTGCCCGCCCCCGGCTGGGGCCTGGCCGCGCAACCGCGGGTCGAGCACGCCGTACATCACGTCAACGATCAGGTTCGATGTGACCATGGTGGCCGAGACCAGCAGCAGCACGCACTGCACGACTGCGAGGTCGCGGTTGGCGACGGCCACCACCATCAGGCGCCCTACGCCGGGCCAGGAGAACACGCTCTCCACCACCACCGCGCCGGCCATCAGCGAGCCGACCATGAAGCCCACGACCGTCACCGTCGGGATCGCGGCGTTCGGCAGCGCATGGCCGCGCACCACCGCGCCCCACGGCACGCCCTTCGCACTCGCCGTTCGGATATATGGCTGGCCCAGCACCTCCAGCATCGCCGAGCGGGTGAAACGCGCCAGCACGCCGGCGCCGCCCAACCCCATGGCGATCACCGGCAGGATGATGCTGCGCCAGCTCTCCGCTCCACCCGAGGGCAGCCAGCCCAACTGCACCGCGAAGATAAGCACCAGGATCAACCCCAGCACGAAGCTCGGCACGGTGAAGCCGGCCACCGCAAAGGTCATCACCACCCGGTCGGTCATCGAGTTGCGGTGCAGTGCGGCGTAGATGCCGGCCGGAATGCCGAGGCCCACCTTCAGCGCCAGCGCTGGCAGGGTCAGCGTCAGCGTCGCCGGAATCCGCTCGGCTACCAGCTGGATCGCCGGGCGCCCGTCGCGCATCGACTGGCCCAGCTCGCCCTGTAGGATCGCCCCGAAATACTTCAGGTATTGCAGCCAGATCGGCGCATCCAGTCCCCAGGCCTGGCGGAATGCCGCCAGCGCCTCGGGCGGCGCATCGGGCGACATGATCATCAGCGCGGGATCGCCGGACAGCCGCAGCACGACGAAGGCGAAGGTCACCACCAGCACGATGGTCAACAGGGCGCGGCCAACGCGCAGGGCAATGAAGCGCAGCATCAGGCTGTTCCCGCCACGCCATCGACCAGGTGGCACGCCACCAGCCGCCCATCGGCCGCCGGTCGCAGCGCCGGCGTTGTAAGCGCGCAGGCAGCCACGGCCACCGGGCAACGCGGATGGAACGCGCAGCCGCTGGGCCGGTCGGCCGGGTTGGGTGGGTCGCCGGTCAGCACCACCCGCGCGATCCGCCGCGGCCCCGGCACCGGAATGGCCGAGACCAGTGCCCGCGAATACGGGTGCAGCGGATCGGCGAAGATCGCTTCGGGGTCGCCCTGTTCGACGATGCGGCCGAGATACATCACCGCCACCTGATGGCTGACCTGGCGCACCACCTTGAGGTCATGGCTGATGAACAGCATGGCGATGCCGCGCGCTTCCTGCAGGTCGGTCAGCATGTTGATCACCTGCGCCTGGATCGACACATCCAGTGCCGAGACCGGCTCGTCGCACACCAGCAGCGCCGGGTCGGTCGCCAGCGCCCGCGCCAGCACCGCGCGCTGCCGCTGGCCGCCGGAAAGTTCGTGCGGATGGCGCTCGGCCAGGTCGGCCCGTAGCCCGACATCGCGCAACAGCGCCGCCACGCGGTCACGCCGGTCTGCCGCATCGCCGATGCCGTGGATCGCCAACGGCTCGGCGATTTGCGTGGCAACGGTCAGCCGCCGGTCCATCGCCCCCAGCGGGTCCTGGTAGACCAGTTGCAGCCGGGCGCGCATGCGCCGCCACTCTGGCGTGCCCGGCGCCGGCATTGCCGCCCCCTCGAATAGCACGCTGCCCTCGCTCGGCCGCTCGATGCCCAGCGCCACCCGCCCGGTGGTCGACTTGCCGCAGCCGGATTCGCCGACAATGCCCAGCGTTTGCCCCGCCTCGACCGCGAGCGACACATGGTCCACCGCCCGCACTGCCACAGGCCGGCCAAACATTCCGCGCCTTGTAGCATAGACCCGGCTCACACCATCCAGCGATAGCAGGCTCATGCAGCCACCATCGCTGCCACCATCGCCGCTTCCAGGTTCACGCAGGCCGCCGCATGGTCTACGCCCACCGGCACGAAGCTGGGCATGGCGGCATCGCAGGCAGCGGTGGCGTGGCCGCAGCGCGGCGCAAAGGCGCAGCCCGGCGGCAGGTTCCACGGCTCTGGCACCCCGCCCGGAATGGCGGATAGCCGACGGCGCGGCCCTACCATATCGGGCAACGCCCCCAGCAGACCTTGCGTGTAGGGATGGCGCGGATCGGCAAACAGCGTGTCACTGGGCGCGTACTCGATGATCCGCCCGGCATACATCACGCATACCCGCCGGCACATTTCCGCCACCACGCCCAGGTCGTGGCTGATCAGCACCAGCGCCATCCCCGTCTCCTGCTGCAACCGGCGCAACAGATCGAGAATCTGCGCCTGGATGGTTGCGTCCAACGCCGTGGTGGGCTCATCGGCCACCAGCAGTTCCGGCTGCCCGGCCAGCGCCATGGCGATCATCACCCGCTGGTTCTGCCCGCCCGACATCTCGTGCGGATAGATGTGCACGCGGCGTTTCGCGTCGGGAATCCCGACCTGGTCGAACAGCCGCAGCACCTCGGCCTCTGCCGTGCCCCCGGTCATGCCGCGATGCAGGCGCAATGCCTCGGCCACCTGCACCCCGACGCGCTTGACCGGGTTGAGGGCGCTTGCAGGGTCTTGGAAAATCATGGCCACCCGCCCGCCGCGCAGCCGGTCGAGCACCGAGGGCGCAGCGCCGAGAATCTCCTGCCCCGCCAACCGCACGCTGCCGGTCACCTTGGCGCTTGGCGGCAACAGCCCCAGCGCCGCCAGCCAGGTCACCGACTTGCCGCAACCGGATTCGCCCACCAGCCCCACCGCCTCGTTGGGCATCACGTCGAGGTCGATGCCGCGCAGCGCTGGCAGGCCATGAAAGGCCACGCGCAGGTCACGAATGGAAACCAGAGGTTCGGCAGGCATCACAGGGCGAAGTTACCCGGCCCGAAGTCCATCTGATAGGCCGGCAACGCGCGCCACTTGATGTCGCGCCGCTTGGCGGTGAATGTCGCCGCCTGGTGCAGGATGGTATAGGCCGGGTCCTCGCGCTCGGCGATCACCAGCATGCGGGCAAACGCCTTCTTGCGCAGCGCCCGGTCCGCACTGTTCTCCAGCACCACGCACAGCTTCGAGAACTCCTCGTTGGCATATTCCCGCGCCTGTTGCGCCGCCCCGTTCGGCCCGAAATTCGACACGATCGAGCCGACGGGATCGTTCAGCGTCGCGCCGGACGACCAGTCGCGCACGCCGCGCGGCTGCGAGCGGTCGCGCAGTTGCACAAACGTCTCGCGCATCTCGACGGCCACGTTCACGCCGACATGCTTCCACATCTCCACCAGCACCTGCGAGGTTGCCACCTGGTTGACATAGTAGTTGTTCAACAGCCGGTACGGAATCGGATCGCCCTTATAGCCCGCCTCCTTCAGTAGCTTGCGGGCCAGCGCCGGGTCGTATTCCGGCACGTTCCAGTCGGCGACGAACATGTCGCCGAAGAACTGCCATTGCAGCCCGCGCGGCACCCGCGTTCGCCCGGCCCACAGCGCATCCACGATCGCCTGCCGGTCGATCGAATGCGCCATCGCAAGGCGCACCCGCGGGTCGGCCAATTGCGGATGGAACTTGTCGAAGCTGGTCATGCGGTGGTTCAGGATGGTGCCGCCAAGAACCTCGAAGTTCGGGTTGCGCGCGATTGCGGCGATCTGGTCGGGCGGGATGTCGCAGGCGAACTGGTATTCCCCGGCCAGCAGCCCGTTGATGCGCGACGAAACCTCGGGCACCTCGACCAGCCGCAACGTCTTGACCGGCGGCCGCCCGCCCCAATAGGCGTCATGCGCGTCAAGGGTCAGCGACACATCGGGCTTGAACTCCCGGATCGCATAGGGCCCGGTGCCGATTGGCTTACGCGCATATTCCAGCCAGGTGGCGGCTGCGTCATAAGCGCGGCGCGACACGATCTCGCTGCCCATTGCCGCCATCCGCCCCTCCAGCGTCACGTCTGGTGTGGCGTTGACGAAGCGCACCGTCAGGCGGTCGACGATCTCCACCCGGTCGAGCCCCGGCCAAAGGCGGCGCGCCACCGGCGGGATCTCATTCGGCAATGCCTTCGACCCCTGGCCGACAATGGCGGAAAACGCATGCGGCAGCGTCTTGCCGTCCACCGTCGGGCGGCTGTCGCCGAACATCCCGGCGGGGCTGAACCGGGCCGCCACATCCTCGGCCGTCATGGTGTCGCCATTATGGAACACCACGCCCTCGCGCAGCTTCACCTCCACCGTGCGCTCGTCGGTGCGGCGCCAGGATGTGGCCAGCCCCGGCTTCTGGCCCAGGTCGCCGCGCCAGTCGATTTCGATCAGCCGCTCGTTGAACATCTGCGCCGTGCGCTCGCCCACGTTCGACGCTTCGCGCAGGTTGTCGAAGGTGTTCGAGTTGGCAATGCGCTGCACCGCAATCGTGATGGTTGGCCGCGTGTCCGCCTGCGCGATGGCAAAGCGGGGCAGCGCGGCGGACGCCGCCAGCAGGCCCGCCGCACGGCGCGTGAATTTATGCATGAAGCGGACCTCCTGTCTCAACCCCAATTATGGGCGCGGAAATCCATCGCGAAAGACGGTGCCGCCTTCCACTTGATCTCGCGGCGCTTGGCCGTGAACACCGCGTTCTGATGCAGCACGGTGTAGGCGGGGTCTTCGCGCTCGCAGATTTGCAGCATGCGGGCGAAGACCACGCGGCGCCGGGCGCGGTCGGTGCTGCTCTCCAGCTCGACGGTGAGCTGGTTCATCTCCTCGTTGGTCCACTCGCCCATCTGTTGCTGCTGGCCGTTGGGGCCGTGCTGGGCGACGATCGAGGAGACGGGGTCGCTGAAGGTGGCGGAGTTCGACCAATCGCGCACGCCGCGCTCCGGCCCGCGCTCGAAAATCTGGGTCCAGTTCTCCACCATCTTGAGCTGCACGTTCAGCCCCACTTGCTTCCACATCTCAACCAGCACCTGGGATGTCGGGGTCTGGTTGATGTAATAGTTGGGGCCGACGCGGAAGGTGATCGGCTCGCCTTTGTAGCCGGCCTCGCGGATAAGCTGGCGGGCGAGTGCGGGATCGTAGTTCGGCACGGTCCAGTCGGCCACCAGCATGTCGGCGTAGAAATCCCATTGCAGGCCACGCGGCACAACGGTGCGACCGCCCCAAAGCGCATCGACGATCGCCTTGCGGTCGATGGCATGGGTCATGGCGCGACGC
>JBBQOT010000222.1:0-5554 GCA_038331165.1 Acetobacterales bacterium | reverse complement strand
ACGCGGGCGTATGCGGTATGCCGCGACCTCGAACCGTTGCTGGTCAATTCGGTGGTCGGGTTCATCGGGCCCGAATACCTGTACGACGGCAAGCAGATCATCCGGGCGGGGTTGGAGGATCATTTCTGCGGCAAGCTGCTCGGCCTGCCGATGGGGATCGACGTCTGCTACACCAACCACGCCGAGGCCGACCAGGACGATATGGACGTGCTGCTGACGTTGCTGGGCGTGGCCGGGGTCACTTACATCATGGGTGTGCCGGGGGCCGACGACGTGATGCTGTCGTACCAGAGCACCTCGTTCCACGATGCGCTGTATGTGCGCAGCGTGCTCGGCCGCCGCCCGGCGCCGGAGTTCGAGGCTTGGCTGGCGCGGATGGGGCTGGCAGGCGCCACGCCGGAGCGCATCCCGGCGCCGATGTCGCCGGCCCTGATCGGCTTGGCGTGATGGCGGCCCCCCCGACCCTGTGGCATGACCTGCGCCGCTTCACCCCGGCGCGCGTGGCGCTCGGTCGCGTGGGCAACGGGTTGCCGACCGCGGCACATTTGGCGTTTCAAGTAGCCCATGCCGCGGCGCGCGACGCGGTGCATGCCGAACTCGACGTGGATTGCCTGGTCGCCGACCTCGCCGCCGTCGGCCTGTCGAGTGCCATGATACGCAGCGCCTGTCCGGATCGGCGCAGCTTCCTGTTGCGCCCCGATCTCGGTCGCCGGCTTGCCGAGGGGGCATCAGGTCTTGCGGCGGGGCCGGGCATTGCTTTCGTGGTCTGCGACGGGTTGTCGGCCACCGCGGTGCAGCGCCATGCCGCCCCGCTGCTGGCCCGCGTGATGCCGGTGCTCGGCCAGTCGGGCCCGGTGGCGATTGCGCGGCAAGGGCGGGTCGCGTTGGGCGATGCCATTGCCGCGGGGGCCGAAGCGGTGGTGGTGCTGATCGGCGAACGGCCGGGCCTGTCCAGCCCCGACAGCCTGGGCGTCTACCTCACTTGGCAGCCCCGCCCTGGCCGCAGCGATGCCGAACGCAACTGCATCTCCAACATCCGCCCCGAGGGGCTCGCGATCCCCGAGGCGGCGGCAAAGCTGCTATGGCTGATCGCCACCATGCGCCGCCTGGGGCTGACCGGCGTCGGGTTGAAGGACGAACAGCCAAGCCTGGACGGTGGCGACGATCAGAAGATCTCGACCTCGGTGATCGCCACGTAGCCGGGGCGGCCATCCACCTCGACCAGCACCCATTGCATCAAGCCGCGCCATTCCATGCCTTGGACCAGCAGCCGGTGGCGGGCAGCCAGGCGCGCGATCACCGGGGTGGCCCGGTCGGGGTCGCGGTACAGAGTCGCACCGCCGCCGCGCACCAGCGCCACACGGCCGGTCAGCACCTCGCCGCGCGGCACCGGACCGGCCAGCGGCAATGGCGCCAGGCCAGGCGGGGACAGTGCGTCCGGCGCGAGCAACACAACCCCGGCCGCCACCGCCACCGCGCCGATCGCGCCCAGGCCGATCAGCAGCCGCCGCAACCGTGCCCCGGCGCGCTGGCGGTACATCGCCACGCGCATCGCGCCGTTCTCCTCGATCAGCGTCTCGCGATCCTGACGTGTCGTGCGCGCCGCCTCCTGTGCCTCGCGCAACGCGCGTCGCAGCTGGTCGATCTCCTGTTCCAGCCGCAGAAGGTCGGGCGAACTGCCCGGACGATAGCTCTTGCCCGCCCCGGCCAGCACGATGGCCTTCAGGTCACCGCCGGACAGGCCCAGCCGGCGCGCAAGCTGGCCCACGGCACGGCCGGCATTATCGGCCTCGCCGTCGTCCGAGGCCAGCATGGCCATCCGGTTGGCCAGACGCTCGATGTCTTCACCGCCGACTTCGCTCATAGGGCACCCAATAGACCACATGCCCCTCCCAATGGAACTGCCTGGATGCCGATGTAGTGGCGGCGCGCAACGTTCCGCGTTATCATGCATCCAGCAAGGGAGAACCCCAATGTCCGCGCCAATGCGTATCGCCATCGGTTTCGTCGCCGCGGTCCTCAGCGTCTTGATCTTCCACCAGGGGATGATCCTGCTGCTGCGCGAGACCGGCCTGTTCGGCATCCCACGCACCGCCCTGGTCTGGAACATGGCGGCCAATCCGCGCGCCTATGGCCTGCCGTTCATTGTCAATCAATGTTTCTGGGGTGGGCTGTACGGCGCGGTTTTCGGCCTGTTCGCCCCCAAGGTGCGGGTGCCGTTGTGGGCCTGGGGCCTGATTGTCGGCGCGTCCACCACGATGGTGGTGTTCTTCGTGCTCGCCCCGCTGCGCGGCACGCCGATCGCTGGCGGCTGGCAGGCGATGGCCTGGCTGCGCGGGCTGTCGATCGGCCTCAGCTTCGGCCTGGGCCTCTGGCTGATCTACAGCGTCATCACCAGCCGCTTCTTCCCGCCGGCCCTGCCCCGGCGCTGAACGCTGGGGGGATTGCGGTGGCGTGACCCCGGCCCCCATCTGCCGGTTGGCATGGCCCGTGTTCGTGCTGTCCCTGGCCGTTGGACTGGTCGCGGTGGAGATCGGGTCGTGCCCGCCCACCCAAGTGCCGACCCGCGATCGCGCATCCAGCGGGCCGCGCCCCGGGAGGCTGGGCTCTGCCCAGAACGGCCAGGTCCCGAGCGCGCCTTCGCGCGCCGGGCCAAGCCCCTGGACCTTAATTCATTGGAAACAACACGGGTTCAAAGAATATTGTTGCTATATCGTAATGAAAATGGCATGGGATGGTGGCGGTAGCACCGGGCCGAAAAATCTTCGCGGTGGGCCGATGGGGCGGGTGGCGGCACAGGAAACACCGCGATCGGACGCGCCCACGCGCCACGGCGCCGTGGCGCGTGGGCCGGGCGGGTGCGATTGGGATGGGCGCGGTGCAGCCGAGAGTATTTGGGCGGGCGCGGGCATGCGGGCGGGCTGGGGCCGGAGCTGGCGCGCCGGCCGCTGGACGGCGTGGCGCGTACGGAGGCCGCTGATGGGCGATTTCGGGGCGGTTTGCCGGCGCGGGCTGGCTTGCGCAAGCGGTGGAAGCTGGCCGGACTGCCAGAGGGTGATGAGGTCTTCGAGAAGCGCGAAGATGCGCAGGACACACGCGCTGATCAGCGCGGCGACGGCCGCCCGCATGCCCGCATCGGCGGCGGCATGCGCACGCAGCTCCGCCGCGAGAGCGGCGACCTGCTGGGCCAGGGGGGATGATACTGTCGGTGTCATTGGGGAGTTTATAACTAACTGTTAGATCGATTGCAATAGGTTTTTGAGCGTGTCTGGAATTTTTTTGCGGCGGTTCGGGCGCTGCTTGTGGCGCCGAGAGGGCCGACCGATCGTCAGGCAAGCATGGGGCTTTGCCCCAAGCCCCGGCACCCTATGGATATTAAGTCATTTTTTACTTAAAATAATCACGGTCCAGGGGGTTGGCCCCGGGCGGTGCTGGGCAGAGCCCAGACTTGTCTGCCTATATCGGTCATTTGATTCGCTGGTTGGTATTACTACGCGGTAGCGAGATCGATCAGGAACGGCCCGCGGCGGGTCAGGGACTGGGCGAACAGGTCGTTGAACTGCTCCATTGTCTCGGCCCGTGCGCCTTCGACGCCCATGCCGGCGGCGATCTTAACGAAGTCGATATCGGGATTGCTCAGGTCCATCATGTCCAGCGCGGTGCGCCCGGGGTTGGCGCCGACATTGGCCAGTTCGCCCAGCAGTATCTGATACTTGCGGTTGTTGAAGATCACGGTGGTCACGTCCAGCCGTTCGCGCGCCTGGGTCCACAGCGCCTGGATGGTGTACATCGCGGAACCATCGGCTTGCAGGTTGATCACCCGGCGATCGGGTGCGGCCACCGCGGCCCCCGTGGCCAACGGCATGCCGCCGCCGATGGCGCCGCCGGTCACGCTCAACCAGTCATGCGGTGCCGCGGCATGGGTGGCACCGAGGAAGGCGCGGCCGAAGGTGACAGCCTCGTTGGCGATGATTGCATGCTCCGGCATCATCGCCGTGAGCGACTGGGCGAAGGCCTCGCTGCTGATGGCGCCACGCGCCAGGTCGGGCTTGGCGCCGTAGACGGGGGGGGCCACCGGGGCTGGATTGCCGAGTTCCTCGGCCAGCGCCGCCAGCGCCTGCGCCTGGTCGTGTTCCGGCCGCGACAGCGCATGCAGCGTGGCGCCCGGCGGCACCGGCGAGCCGGGCTTGTTGGGATAGGCGAAGAAGATCACCGGCTTGGTGGTGCCCACCAGGATGATGGTCTCGAAATCCTTCAGCGCCGCCACCGCCTGGTCGACCGGGTACGGGATGGCGTTGATTGGGAACCGGCCGCGCCCGCGCTCCATGCGCCCGTTGCTGCCCTGGGCCAACATGGTGGCGCCGGTGGCGGCACAGATGCGCGCGGCATCGGCCAGCGGGCCTTCGCGCAGCGCTGCGTTGCCCAGCAGCAGCAGCGTCTTGCGGCCGTCGCGCAGCAGTTGTGCGGCGACCTTGACCGCATGCGGTGCCGTGGTCGGCGCCGGCGGCACCGGCAGCTTCTTGCCGATCACGCCGCCGGCATCCCAGCAGGTGTCGGACGGCAGGATCAGGGTGGCGATCTGCCCGGGCGAGACCTGTGCCATTTGCGCTGCCACCGCGGCATCGGCGCCGACGCTGGCAGCCGTGGTGGCGGTGCGCACCCAGCCGGACACGCCGCGGGCGAAACCCTCGGTATCGGCGGTCAGCGGGGCGTCGAGCGGGCGGTGATAGGTCGCCTGGTCGCCGACGCAGTTCACCATCATGGTGTTGGCGCGCCGGCCGTTATGCAGGTTGGCCAGGCCGTTCGCCAGACCGGGGCCGCAATGCAGCAGGGTGGCGGCGGGCTTGCCGGCGATGCGGGCATAGCCGTCGGCCGCCCCGGTCACCACGCCCTCGAACAGGCCGAGCACGCAGCGCATGCCCGGAATCCGGTCGAGTGCTGCGACGAAATGCATCTCCGACGTGCCGGGGTTGGAGAAGCAGGTGTTCACTCCGCTATCGAGCAGGGTCTGCACCAGGCTTTCCGCGCCGTTCATCTGTCGTGTCGAAGCATCCATGGATCGTCCCCTCGTTGGCCAGCAATTTGCTGGCCGGAGACTGCGCGCGAGGCACTATGAAGGCAAGCCGCGCGCATTGATTCGCGGCACGAACCGGCCGAGGATTCGGGTAGCACAACCTCCGGAGCCGCCATGCCCGTCGTTCTCTACCCCAAGGACCTGTACCACGGCGACGACAGCGTGGAGCCTGCGGTCTATGGCCCCGATATCACCGTGCGGGTGCGGCATGTGCCGACCCTCGCCGACCTGGCGCCCGAGGATTGCGGCGATGTCGAGGGGCTGATGACCCTGGGCGATTGGGTCCGTGCCGACGACCTGCCGAAGTTCCCCCGGCTGCGCGCGGTTGTGCGCATGGGGGTGGGCTATGACCGGGTCGATCGCGCCGCCTGTGCCGCGCGCGGCATCATTGTGTGCAACGTGCCGGACTACGGCACCATGGAGGTGGCGGAGCACGCGGTGGTTAGGGCCTGAGGTGAGATAAGTAAGGCCAGGGCTCTG
>JBBQOT010000221.1:0-5581 GCA_038331165.1 Acetobacterales bacterium | reverse complement strand
ACTCTTAGCATCCCCAGATTATCAACCTATTGGAATTTTTAGTTTTTTTTACAGAATAAGGTCCAGGGGCTTGGCCCCTGGCGGGTCTGGGCAGAGCCCAGCCTCCCTTAATCTTAGTGCCTATGGGACGAAGCCCTGGCTTTGCCTTGCTTCTTAAGTCAGCTATTGGACTGCTTGGTGTAGTATCGATAGAAAGCGCGCCGATCGGCATGGCTTCCGCCCCGGAACGGCCGGCGCTTGACCGAGCGGCGGCCGGAATGCACCGTTCATCGACTCTCGGTCTGGCTTGACGATTGCCTCGCCCGTTGCGCTGACCGCAGCGTGGTTCCGACAGGAGAGTTCCGCGATGGCCAACATGACCGTTGTTCAAGCCCTGGCCATTGGCGGCGGCCCGCCGATTGGCACCCGCATTGTCGACACCGCGCGTGACGTGGCCGAGAACATCGACGCGCTGCGCGTGTTGGTCACCGCCGGACAGATCGCCGGCATCGACCTCAGCAACGGCGGCCGCCCGTCGATGGCCGTCACGCCGGCGCAGTTTGCCGCCAATGGCAGCGTGCTGGCGCTGATCACCACGCCCTTCACGCTGCAACAAAGTGTCACCGGAGCGCAGGTGGCCGGCGCCGCGCTAAGCCCGGGCTTCCATAGCTTCACGGTGTGGGACAGTGCCGCCAACATTGCCGCCAACCTGCCTGCCATCCAGGCGCGCTACCGCGACGGCACGCTGGGCCTGGTTCGGTTCAACGAAACGACCGTGCCCAATTTCTCGCTGTCGGCTGCCCAGGTGGCGAGCAATATCGACGCGCTGCGCGCGATCGGCGCGCCGTTCACCATCAGCCTGTCGGATTTCGGCACCCCGACCGTCACCTTGCCGGTCTGGGCGACCTCCACCTCCACCTACTCCACGGTGCTCACCTCGATCACCACGCCCTATACCCTGGCCATCGCCGGGCCGATGCGCGGAGGTGCGGTGGCCAGCATCGTTGCCGGCATTGATCGCTACACCTATGGCAACATCTCGCTGCCGGCGAACGCTCTGTCGCCGCTAGGCGGTGCCTCGACCGCGACGCTGCCGGGCGGGTTGCAGGTTCTCGACTTCCAGGCGCGCCTGTCGGGCTATATCGAGACGCTGCAACTTGCCGCGGTCGCCGGCAAGATTGCCAGCATCACCACGCGCGACGGCGGCACCCAGGTGCTCTCCCTCACCGGCCAGCAGCTGACCGACAGCGCCGCGGCGATGGCGCTGTTCTCGCACAATATCCATCTGTCGCAGGTGATCCGCGCCAGCCAGGCCGCTGCCCCCATACTCGATTCGCGGTTTGCCAACTTCACGGTTGAGGACAGCTTCGCCAACATCATGGCCAATATTCCGGCCATCGACGCGCTGATGCGCGCCGGGCGGCTGGGCCGGCTGCGCTTCACCGAGAACTCGCCGGACCTGTCGATGACCGCCGCCCAGCTGGGCCAGGCGGCGCTGGTGCTCAGCCTGGCCACCGAGTCCACGCTGGTGATCACGCTCACCGATGGCGGCACGCCGAGCGTGACGATCGCGCCGGAAGTGCTGTCGGTCGGCGCGGTGCGCAGCGTTGTGCTGAACCAGGTGGTGGGCAGCTATAACCTCAGCCTGTCGGGGGGCATCAGCGCCAACCGCGCCGGGGTGATCGTCAGCGAGAACAACACGGTTCTCGCCAGCCTGCAAACGTTCCGCATTGCCGACTACGCCTCGCAACTGTCGGCCAACCTTGCCGCCCTCAAGACCCTGGTGGATTCTGGCAAGCTGGTTGGCATCGACCTGCTGAACAACGCCATCCCGGCGCTGGGCCTGTCGGGCGGCAACATCACCACCTACACCGGTGTTTTGGCGTTGATCAGCAACCCGTTCATCAGCGGCAGCGCGCCGGTGGCCCTTGCCAGCCCCATGCTGGCCGCGACGCTGCAGGCGAACATCGCCACGCTGCGCGCCGGCGTGCTGGCGGGAACCCAGGGCAGCATCACGCTCACCGACCTGTCCGCGCCCACCCTGACGATGACGGCTGCGGCGCTGGCACTGAACCTGCCGGTGTTGGGCAAGATCAGCAATGCCTTCAGCATATCGCTCAGCGATATTGGGACGCCCGCCATCGCACTGGCGAACTGGCAGGCGACGGCGGCCAATCTGGCGGTGCTCAGCAAGATCACCAGCCCCGGCGGCTACAGTTTCACCGTCAGCGACCCGGTCGGCATTTTCACCGCCGCCGCAATCGGCAATTTCAGCGGAAACATCGTCACCAACAACGTGACGGTGGTTGGTTTCGCCAGCGAGATCCAGGCCAGTTTGGGGGGGCTGGGCAAGCTGGCGGCGAATGGCCGGCTGGGCAGCATCCGCCTGTTGGATTCCGGGCCGGCGCGCGTGCAACTCTCGGTGTCGGAAATTGCGGCGAACCCGGCGGTGCTCGCCGCCATCACCAGCCCGCTGGTGCTCGCCCAGATCGTTACCGCCGCCGGCGCGGTCGGCACGAGCCTCAGCGGAATGGTCGACGCGCTGGCCGTGGTCGACACGACGCCCAATATCCTGGCCAATCTTGCAGCGCTGCAAACGGCATCGGTGAACGGCAAGATCGCCACCATCGGCGGACTTACCGGCGCCATCAGCCTTTCCGCCGCCCAGGTTGCGGCCAATGCCCAGGCGCTGCTGAAGGCCGGCACCGGCTATAGCATCGTCCTTACCGACGTTGGCACCCCGACCGTTACGCTGCAGAACTGGCAGGTTGGCAGCGACATTGCCACCCTGCTCAACCGCATCACCTCGCCCTATGCCTTGGCAATCAACGGTGCGATCCGGCCCAATCGGGCCGCCACCCTGGTTGACGCCGGCGTTGGCGTGTACGGCAAGCTGGTGGCGGGCAGCCTGACGGTGCGCGAGTCGCCGAACACCATGCGCAACTTCCTGCCGCAGCTGACCACGCTGGCCAAGGACGGTAAGCTGGCGACCGTCGACACCCGCGGCGCCCGGCCGGAGTTCTCGTTGACCACCACGGAGAACAGCGACAGTTCGAGCTTCCTTTCGCTGATCAATACGCCGTTCACGTTCAGCAATATCATTACCGTTGCGGAAATTCCGTCGGCGATGCTGAGTGGCAAATTCACCAGTTTCACCGTGCGCGACAGCGTGGCCAATGTGCTGGCCAACCTGCCGGCGATCCAGGCGCTTGCGGCCGCCCGCACCCTTGGCCGGCTGTTGTTTACCGATACGGCACCGCGGCTGTCGCTCAGCGCTGCCAGCCTGGCCGCCGCCGCGGATGTCTTTGCGGTTCAGGACAACGACAACTACCCGATCGTGCTGACCGATGGTGGCACGCCCACGGTGACGGTGCCGGCCTATGTGCTCGGCGATTTCGATTTCCGCAACACCACGCTGGACGCCATCGTCGGGCCATGGAGCCTGGCGGTGACCGGGCTGATGACCGCACAGACCGCGTCGGCCATCATCGCGGAAAAAAACGGCGTGCTTGCTCACCTCACCGGCACGCTCAAGATCGCCAGCTATAGCTGGGACCTTCAGCCGGCGCTCGACGCGCTGGAACTGTTGGGCCGGGCCGGCAAGCTTGCCACGATCGAAATCCTCGACCCGGCCTTGGCCACCATCTCGGTCAGCGACACGCAGCGCACCGCCAACACGACGGCACTCGGCGCGATCGATACCCCGTTCACGCTGAAGACCACTGCGGGCGACACCATCTGGGCCAAGAAGGACACCCTCCAGGAGCGGGACCTTATCGCGTTCTCGCCCAGCCAGACGCTCAACCTGCGCGATTTGTCGTATCAACCGGCCGGGACCAGCTTCAACCTGGTGGGCAATGCGCTGGAGATTCTGCGCAACGCGACGACGATGGCCAGCGGGACCGTGACGCCGCCGGGCGGCATCACCTATGACAGCAAGAGCTTCTATATGGCGCCGGACGGCAGTGGCGGCACCTTGATCAAGACCAGCGTGGCACCGATCAGTGTTACCAACACCACCACCAGCTCGTCCTTTGTGACCGGGGGCGACTTCTACAACGGCGCCGTCACTTACTTGCAGCGCCAGTTCATCAACCCGACCGGCGGCAGCATCAACGCGGCGGCAAACATTCCCAGCGTGTTCCTGCATGGTGGCGGGCTGATGGGCCTCAACGCGCTGCAGGCGCTGTCGGGGCAGAACGTGCTGGACGGCGGCACCGGCTCCAACTTCCTCACCGGGGGCAGCGGCGACGATACCTTCTTCCTCGACGGCCGCGGCGGGGGTGTGAGCTGGGGCACTGTGGTCAACTTCAACAAGGGCGATGCGGTGACGTTCTGGGGGTGGAAGGACGGGGTCACCAACTTCGACTGGTTCGCCAACGCTGGCGCAGGCGGCATCTATAGCGGTGCCACCATTCATGCCCGACTTGGTGGTGGCACGGGCGCCTATGACGCCTCGATCACCTTTGCGGGCGTCGACCTGGCCACCGCACAGAAATTCGCCTTTGTTACTGACACGCTAGGCGGCACTAATACGTATGCGTATATCGCGAGCCTCTGATACCAACTTTTGGAGATAATGACCGATCCAGCAAAGGCAAGGCCAGGGCTCTGCCGTTGCGGCGCGAAGCCGCACCGCAGGGACCCGCCAAAGGGTCAGAGACCCTTTGAACCCATGACCTTTGGTGGCCGTACGAGCTGCCACCAGTCGAACCCGCGTCTCAATCTGGGGCTGCTGGCGTTCCCAAATTACCAACCTGTTGAAATTTTTAGTTTTTCTTGAAAAACAAGGTCCAGGGGCTTGGCCCCTGGCGGGTCTGGGCAGAGCCCAGCCTCCCTTATCTGAGTGCCTATGGGGCGGCGCCCCACTATTGCCTAGGATCGGTCGTCAATTCCAGCGGCTGGTATGAGGGCAGGGGCCTGCTGATTGGCCTATGAGGGAAGGCACGGTCAGGGCTTTGCTTTGCCTTGGCTTTCTCTTGCTTCATCCGTCAATCATGAGGCCATTTACAATACCCGACGGGCTCGATAGGCGACGGCGGGAGTGCGGCGATTGCTCAGCGGGTTGCGTGATGGTGTGTCTTCGCCGGCATGGCTCTACGCAAGCGGGAGAGCGGGCAGTACAAGACCGCGGCAGGGGCCGAAGCCAATTCGGGCGTAGCCGTCACGGAGGGCGCGAGCGAAAAGGGTGATTTCGTCGCCGTCATAGAGGAAATTTCGTATTTCGCCGTTCGGCAGGGTGATGGGGTTGCGGCCGCCGCTGGTGATTTCCATCAGGGCGCCCCAGCCGCCCTGTTCCGGGGTGGAGATGGTGCCGGTGCCGAACAAGTCGCCGGGGTGAAGGTCGCAGCCGTTGCTGGTGTGGTGGGCGACCATCTGGGCGTAGGTCCAGTAGAGGTGCAGCGCGTTGCCGAGGGACAGGCGGGCGGGTGGGGTATTTTCGGCGCGCATTCTTGCGGAATGGAGGGTGACTTCGAGTTCGAGGTTGAGTGCGCCGGTGGCCTGGTCGGCGGGGTCGAGGAGGTGGGGGAGTGGGGCGGGGTCGCCGTTGGGGCGCGGGGGTTGGGCGGCGCGGAAGGGGGCCAGGGCTTCGGGGGTGATG
>JBBQOT010000220.1:0-5583 GCA_038331165.1 Acetobacterales bacterium | reverse complement strand
TGCTTTCCGCCACGCGATAGGGGGCCACGTGCACCGGCGCGTTCACCGCGGCGTAGATTTCGCGCACCACGGCGGCGTCGTCGCCCGCGGCGGCGCCGACCAGGGTGAACGGAGGCGCGTGGAAGTCGCGCACCGAGCTGCCCTCGCGCAGGAATTCGGGGTTGCTGTAATAGCGAAAGCCGGCCCCGGCGATGTGGCCGGATGCGCGCTCCAGGATCGGGATGGCAACATCCTCGGCGGTGCCGGGCGGCACGGTGGAGCGCATGACCACCGTGTGTGGTGTGGTTTTGTACGCCAGCGCCTGGCCGATGGCAACCAGCACCGCTTGCACCGCGCCCATCGACACGCTGCCGTCGGGCGCACTGGGGGTGCCGACGGAGATGAACGAGACCTCGGTTTCGGCGATCGCGGCGGCAACATCGGTGGTGGCGCGCAGGCGGCCGGCGGCCACCGCGTCGGCGATCAGGCCTTCGATCGCCTCCTCGACGATCGGCGAGCGGCCGGCGTTGATCATTGCCACCTTGTCGACTGCGACATCGACTGCCACCACCTGGTGGCCGAGCGAGGCGAGGCAGCCGCTGGAGACCGCGCCGACATAGCCGACGCCGAAAATCGAAATCCGCATGTGGCCGCGTGCACCCCGTTGGTTTCGCGGCGATGTCCGCCGCCCGCCGGGCTCAGCATACCGGACAAAGATGAACAGGGACATTGCGCCGCGTCGCCGTCGGTGGCTTGCGGCAGGTCAAGGCGCGCGCGGCGCGTAACGCCATGCTACGAGGAGCCGCCGCAAGCACCCCCTGGAGAAACGCGATGTCCGCCATTCTGCTGGCCACCGACCTGTCGCCCCACGCCGACCGCGCGCTCGACCGGGCGGCGCTGCTGGCCACCGGGGAGGGGGCCGGGCTGCTGCTGTTGCACGTGGTCGGCCGGGAACTGGCGACCGGCGAAGGCCATGCCGCGGCGCTGGAAGCCGCCGAGGCCGCGTTGTGCTACGACATCGCCGAGGCCGGGTTGCCGGCGGGGCTGGCGGTGACACCGCTGCTGCGCGGCGGCGAGCCGGGGCCGGCGATCGTGCAGGCGGCAAAGGAGACGGGCTGCCGCTTGGTGGTGCTGGCGGCACCGCACGCCGACCTGCTGGTGCAGATGTTCCGTGCCTCGGTGCTGCATCATGTGGTGCGGCACGCGCCCTGCGCGGTGCTGGTGGTGCGCCGGCGGGCGCGCCAAGCGTATCGGCGGATCGTGGTGGCGGTGGACCTATCCGCACCCTCGCGCCTGGCGTTGGAGATGGCGCTGCGGCTGCTGCCGGGCGCGGCGATGGCGCAGGCGGCGCTGGTCGTGGTGCATGCGCGCCGCGCGGCGGCAGCTGCGATGGCGGCGGAGGAGCGGGCGCGGGTGGAGGACATGGTGGCCGCGAGCCTGGGCCGGCTGGCGGCCGAGGGTCGCCCGGCGCCGGCCAGCGTCGCCATCGTGATCGAGCCCGGCGAGCCGGCGTCCACGGTTGCGGCGGTGGTGGCGCGGCAGCGGGCCGAGCTGGCGGTGGTCGGCACGATGGGCCTGACCGGGGCGGCCAACCTGCTGCTGGGCAGCACCGCCGAGGCGTTGCTGGCCAGCCTGCCGTGCGACGTGCTGGCGGTGCGGCCGGTAGCGCCATAAAAGAAAGAACGTTCTTTTTTGAAAAAAAGAACCAAAAAACTTTTGTCCGATTGGTTCTGTGCTTATGGATAAAAGTCTTTTTGCTTCTTTTTCTTCAGAAAAAGAAGAACCTTTCTTCTTCTAGCTCAACACATATTCGATATCGCGGGCCAGCCAGCAGCCCATGCGCAGAGTGCCGTCTGGCCCGAACGTGAGCGTCCAGTCGCCGGGGGCGGAGAAGTCGAGCGCGCGCGGGCAGGGCATCAGCCAAATATCGGCGGCGTAGGGGATCAGCGGCACCATCGCACCCTCGCCCAGTTCGCCGGAGCAGGCGGCGTAGAGGGCGCCGCCGGCGGATGCCACGGTGATCGCCGCACCCCATTCGGCGGAGCGGTAGATGCCGGTGATGTCGCGGGATGCCGCACTGCCAACCGGCTCCAACACCGTGTCGATGTTGTCGGTGCCGCGGATCATGCGCAGCTTGCCGCCCTCGGGGCGCAGGCGCAGGGAGCCGGATTGGTGGTCGCCGTTGGGCGCGGGGGCCAGGGTTTCGGGGTGGCCGGCGAAGTGCAGCGTGGCGCCGCCATTCGGCTGGGCCTCGATGCGGGCGGCCAGGCCGGTTTCGGGGTCGCGGTATTTGCCGGCCCAGGCGATTTCGGGGCCGGTGGCGGGCGCGGGGATGTCCTCGCCCAGGGTGGCGGCGAAGACCTGCTCGGCGGCGGCGCGGGGGTCGGCCATGTGGTTGAACAGCACCACCACCGAAATGCGCTCGGCCGGGGCGTGGAAGCGGAAGCTGCGCCAGCCGCGCAGGCCGCCGCCGTGGCCGACGATGGTCCGGCCGAGCAGCGTGCCGCGCGACAGGCCCCAGCCGTAGCTGGCGGGATTGCCGCAGGCGAAGGCGACCGGCACTGACAGGCGGGCGTGGATGGAAGTGGGGTCGTCGCGGGTGGCGTCGATATGGCGTTCCCAGGCGATCAGGTCGTCGAGGCTGGCGGCGATGCCGGCGTCGCCGGTCCAGGTGATGCGGTTGACGGCGGGGCGGAAGCCCTCGGCCTGCGAGCCTTCATACCCGACAGTGAATCGGGGCACCTGGGAGGTGTCGGCGTTCAGGCGTGCGGTGGGCATGCCGGCGCGGTCGAAGACGTGTTTGCGCATGAGTTCGCCGAGCGGGGCGCCGGCGCGTTCGGCCACCATGTCGCCCAGCAGGCGGAAATTGTGGTTGCAGTAGGCGTAGCGGGTGCCCGGCATGAAATGCAGCGTCTCGGCGCGGTCGGTGAGGCGGCGGGCCTGGGCCTCGGTGAACGGTGCCTCGACCGGCGAGCCGGCGAGCGCGGTGAGCGCCCAGTAGTCGCGCAGGCCGGATTGGTTGTGTGCCAGCTGGGTGGCGGTGGGGCGCTGGGCGAGGCGGGCCAGGCGGGCGGCGAGGGCTAGTTCCAGCACGTCGGGATTGCGGTCGAGATCGGTGGTGAGCAGGGTGGTGGCGCAGGTGAACTGCTTGGTGATCGAGCAGACCAGGAACATCGTGGCCGGCGTGAACGGGATGCGGCGTTCGAGGTCGGCGTAGCCCCAGGCGTGGCGGGCCATGATCTGGCCGTCGCGCAGCACGGCGACCGCGCCGCCGGCACCCTGGAAACGCAGCGGCAGGGCGGCGAGGGTTTGGTCGAGGGTATCGGGCATTGGCACCATCCGGGGTTGCGGCGGAATTCCCCCGGGCTATAGCGCGGCTGCGGCCCGGCGTTAACCGCCGGGCCGCTTGCGTGGGCTTGATCAGGCGGCGCGGACCTCGCGCAGGAAGGTTTCGACCTGTTGTTTGAGGCCGTCGCCGTGGCGGCTGAGTTCGCCGGCCGATGCCAGCACCTGGGCGGAAGCGGCGCCGGTTTCGCGGGCGGCCTGGCCGACACCGCCGATATTGGCGGCGACTTCGGCATTGCCCTGGGCGGCCTGGGCGATATTGCGGGCGATTTCGCGCGTGGCTGCTCCCTGTTCTTCCACTGCCGAGGCGATTGAGGTGGCGGTGGCGTTGACGTGGCCGATCGTCTCGGTGATGCCGGCGATGGCACGCACCGAGGCGGCGGTGCTGTCCTGGATGGCGCGGATTTGGGCGGCGATCTCGGTGGTGGCGTTGGCGGTTTGGTTGGCCAGGGCCTTCACCTCGGAGGCGACGACGGCGAAGCCCTTGCCGGCCTCGCCGGCCCGCGCCGCCTCGATGGTGGCGTTCAGCGCCAGCAGGTTGGTCTGGGCGGCGATGTCGGTGATGATCTTGACCACGTCGCCGATCTTCCGGGCCGAGCGGGCCAGGCCCTGGACCTCGTCGGTGGATTGCTGCGCCTGTTGCACGGCCTGGTGGATCATGCTGCTGGACTGGCCGATCTGCTGGGCGATTTCGTTGACCGAGGCGGCCAGTTCCTCGGTGGCGGCGGCGACGGTCTGCACGTTCTGGGTGGCCTGTTCCGATGCGACGGCGACTGCGGTGGATTGGTGGGAGGTTTGCTCGGCGGTGGCGGTCATCGATTGGGCGGTGGATTCCAACTCGGTCGCGGCCTGGGCGACGGCCCCGACGAGGCTGCCGATTTGGGTTTCGAAGCTGGCGATGCCGGCCTCGATGCGCGCGGTGCGCTGGCGCCGCTGTTCCTGTTGCGCGGCCTGTTCGGTGCGCAGGGCGTCGGCGGCAATCATGCCGTCGCGGAACACCGCGACGGCTTCGGCCATGGCGCCGATTTCATTGCGCAGGCCGGCGCCGGGGATGGCGACCTTCATGTTGCCGGCGGCGAGGTCGCGCATCGCCTGGGCGATGTCGTTGACCGGGGCGGCGACGGTGCGCAGCAGCATCCAGATCGCGCCGGCGGTCAGCAGCAGGCCGGCAAGGAATAGGCTGCCCATCGCCCACATTGCCCGGGTGAAGGCAGCGTCGGCCGCCCGTGCCGACGCGATGCTGCCAACGGTATTGTGTTCGATCAACTCGCCGGCCAGATCCATCGCCCCGTTGAAGTCGCCGCGGGTTTCGCCTGTGAACAGCGCCATCGCCTGGGCAGGCTGGTTGGCGCGCGACAATTCGATCAGCCGGTGGTGGCCTTTCAGGAAGGCGTCCGACCGCTCGGCGAGACGGCGGTACAACGCGCGTTCCCGGTCGTCGCCGATCCGGGCCATGTAATTGGTGTGCGCCGTCGCCGCGCGCGCCAGGCGCGCCTCGATCTCGGCCTCCATCTCCTTGCGCGCGGTGGGCTCGGTGGTCATCACATGGAGGGCCTGGCTGGTGCGCACGTGGATGGTGGAGAACCGCAACTCGGCCAACGCCTTGATGCTGGGCAGCCACTTGGTGTTTGTCTCCTCGATCGAGGCGTTGATCGATCGCATGTTGACGACGCTGGTGGCGACGGTCGCGGCGATCAGCAGCAGCAGCAATCCCGACACGAGCAGAAGTTTGGCGCGGAGCGAGGCATTCCGGAACATGAACTGGCCCAATGACGTGGTTGCAGGACACCCCCAATGCCCGAGGTCGGGTGAACCGGCGGTTAAGGTGGTGCGGCTTTCGGGCCGCCGGGCTTGCGCTATTGTGGTTCGATGCAGTGGATGAGGGCGCGCGATGACTGATGTGCTGGGTACCGCCGCCGCCGTGGGCGGGTTTCCCGATGCGGCACTGCGGGCGCGGTGCTCGCGGTTCCTGGGCGGGCATGGGCGGGCGACGGCGCGGGACTGGGTGGAGCGGCTGGCGGGCTCGCCGGTGCTGGACGCGGAGCTGGATGTCTATAGCGACGGGCCGGCGCTGCGGCAGTTGGAACAGGAAACCGCGGTGCTGCTGGGCAAGCCGGCGGGGATGTTCTTTCACAAGGGCATCACGGCGCAGCAGGCGGCGTTGCTGGTGCATTGCGGGGCCGCCAACCGGCGCACCGTGGCGCTGCATCCTTCCAGCCATTTCGCCATGGACGAGCACGACACGCTGGACCGGCTGGC
>JBBQOT010000219.1:0-5595 GCA_038331165.1 Acetobacterales bacterium | reverse complement strand
GCTGCCTCCGCCCGGCTAGTGGTGCGATCCAAACGCTGATACCAACCGCCGAAATGAATGATCGGTCCGAAGCAAGCGCGGGGCGCTGCCCCGGACCCCGCCAGGGGCCGAGCCCCTGGACCTCATATTATTGAAATGAATGGGTTTCCAAAGGCCCTCGGCCTTTGGTGGGTCCAGGGCGAAGCCCTGGCCTTGCCTAACAACGGGTCACTTAACGGCGCCCTGGGTCATCCCAGATATGAAATGTTTAGACAAAACGACATAAACGATAATGATTGGCAACGCTGATAACGAAAGACCGGCAAACAAAACCCCCCAATCCGTATTATACTCCCCCATGAACACGGTCAGCCCTTGCGGCAGCGTCTTGATCTTTTCGCTGGTGATGAAAACCAGCGGGAAGAAGAAATCGTTCCAGATCGGCACGGCGTTCTGGATTGCCGCGATCACCAGCGCCGGGCGCGCCAGCGGCAGCATGATCCGCAGCATGATCCGCAATTCGCTCGCCCCCTCCATCCGCGCCGCCTCCTCCAGTTCGCCCGGCAGCGAACGCAGGAACCCGGTCAGGATAAAAATCGCACTCGGCAGCCCCATCGCGACGTATACCAGCACCAGCCCGGCGCGCGTGTCGATCAGGCCCAGCGTGTCCAGCTGGATGAATAGCGGAATCACCGCCAGCTTCAGCGGCACCATCAAGCCGCTGAGGAAGAACAGGAACACCACCGCCGACAGCCGGAACGGATAGCGCGCCAACGCATAGGCGGCCATGGTACCCACCACCAGGATGCCCAGCACCGAACTGGCCGTCACCACCACGGAATTGCCGAGATAGTGCACGAAATTGGTCTCGCCCCACACCCGCGCCATATTGGTCAGGGCAAAGCTCTCCGGCAGCGCGAAGGGCGAGGCGAACAGCTCCGCATTGGTCTTGAACGCCGACAGCAGCATGACCAGCAGCGGGTACAGCATCACCACGGCGTTCAGCGCCAGCAGCGCCTGGATGGCCGTGTTCTTCAGCCCCTCGCCGCGCTGCACCATGGCTCAGGCGTCGCCGGGCGGCGCCGGCAAGTACCAGAACGGGGTGCGCTTGTCGCGGAACGCCGCGGTGCCCTCGTGCCCCTCGGCCGAGCTGCGTTGCATCCAGCCCTCTTGCGACAGCTGCGCCAGTTGCCGCGCGTCGAGCTTGAGGTTGTTGGCCCCCAGGAAACTGTCCTTGGTCGCCGCGATCGCCCCGGGCGCGCCGAGGAAAATGGCGTCCAGCACCTCGGCCAGCCGCGCCTCCATCTCGGCAGCGGCCACCACCTCGTGCACCAGGCCAATGCGCACCGCCTCGGCGGCGCCGAAACGCTCGCCGGTCAGCGCATAGCGCCGCGCGTGGCGCAGGCCGATGGCGTTGACCATATGCGTGCTAATCGGTGTGGGCGCGACGCCAACACGGATTTCGGTGATGCCGAACAGCGCGTCAGGCGCCGCCAGCGCCACATCGACGCAGCACACGATACCCACCCCGCCGCCGAAGCAGGCGCCCTTGACCATGGCGATGGTCGGGCGGGGAAACTCGTTCAGCTTCTGCATCGCCGTGGTAGTGGCCAGCGAGGCGGCATAGGCGCGCGCAGGCGGATAATGCGCCGCACGGCCCAGCCAGTGCACATCGGCACCGGCCTGGAAGTGCTTGCCGGCACCGCGCAGCACCAGGGCGCGCACCTGCGCGTCGGCGGCGAGCTGGTCGAGCCCGCCGATCAGCGCCGCGAGCATCTCCTCGTCATAAGCGTTGCCCCGCTCCGGCCGGTTCAACGTCGCGGTGGCCACGCCGCGGGCGTCGATATCAAGCAATACGGGCTCGGTCATCGCGGTCACCCCATGACGGTGGCAGGATCGGTGTTGGCGCCGCACACCAGCACGCCGACGCGCGAGCCCGGCGGCGGCACGAAGGCACCGGACAGGATCGCCGACAATGCGGTGGCACCACCGGGCTCGGCGACCAGCCGGAACCGGTCCCACAACAGCCGCTGTGCGGCGCGAATATCGTCGTCCTGCACCAACACGGCGCGGCTGACATAGGCTTGCGCAATCGGGAACATCAGCGCGCCCACCTGCCGCGCCCCCAGCGCATCGGCTGCCACGCCGCCAACCGGTGAGGCCACTGGCACCCCGGCCGCCAGCGCATCATGCAGGCCGGGGCAGCCGGTCGGCTCCACGCTGACCACCTGCACCCGCCCGCCGGCCCAGGCCGCCATGCCGCCGATCAGTCCGCCGCCGCCGGTGGCGACCAGCAAATGGGTCATGCCGGATGCGTCCTCCAGGAACTCCTTGGCCACCGTGCCCTGGCCTTCCAATACCGCCTGATGGTCGAAGGCATGCACCTCCATCGCCCCGGTCTGCGCCTGTCGCACCCGGCTGGCCGCCAGCGCCTCCACATAGGTCTCCCCCCCACGCACCAGCCGCGCGCCAAAACTCTCGATGCGCGCGATCTTGGTCGCCGGCGTGTGCTGCGGCACGAAGATCTCCGCCACCAGCCCCAGCGCCCGCGCGGCATAGGCCACGGCGGCGCCATGGTTGCCGCCCGACGCCGCGATCACGCCGGCAGCGGGCACCCCGGCCGTCGGCAATTCGCCCGATTCGCGCGCGGTCAGGATGCGGTTGAACGCGCCGCGCGGCTTGAAGCTGCCGGCGTGCTGCAACAGCTCCAGCTTCAGCACCATCGCAAAGCCCTGCCCCAGCTCCCCCGCCGGCACCTCCAGCAATGGCGTGCGGCGCACATAGGGCGCGATGCGGGCGGCGGCGGCGGCGATGGCGTCACGGGTCACGGTCATGCCCGCAGGCATCGCACGCACGACGCCGGCCTTCAAGCGCGTCGCGCCGCCCCCCGCCGCCCCCCCCTTGGGCCGCACGGGAAAGTTGCGTCCGGGCTTCCGTTGTGTACGCATAAGGGCCATGTTCCGCCTCTATGCAGATCCATGCGAGCTGCGCCGCCCGCGATGGCGCCGGCGTATTGCTGTTGGGCCCACCCGGTTCCGGCAAGTCCGGGCTGGTGCTGCGCCTGCTCGACCGCGGATTCATGCTGGTGGCTGACGACCGGGTCGAGATCGACGGGCACGACGCCTGGGCGCCACCCGCGCTGGCCGGACTGCTGGAGGTGCGCGGCCTGGGTATCGTGCTGCTGCCATTCCTGCCCCGGGCCCGCCTGGCATTGGCCATCACTCTTGGCGACAAGGTCGAACGCCTGCCTGCACCCGCACGCCACCTCCCCACCGGGCTGCCGCTCGTTGCGGTCGATGCGACCCGGCCGGAAGCGGCGGCGATCATCGCTCTGGCGCTCGACTGCGCGCTCGGCCGGGTGGCGGTGCACGCCGGCGCCTTCGGGGCCGTGCCATGAGCGAACCGGCAGCGAGAATGCGCCGCGTCGCCCTGGTCACCGGGCTGGCCGGCGCCGGCCGCGCCTCCATTCTGCGCGCGCTGGAGGATATCGGCTACGAAGCCACCGACAACCCGTCGCTCGACCCGATCGAACAACTGGTCGACAGTATCGACAGCAGCGGCGCCCGCCAGGTGGCCCTCGGCGTCGACGCCCGCTCGCGCAGCTTCACCCCCGAGCGGGTGCTGGAACTGCGCGACCGGCTGCGCGACCTGCCCGACATGCAGGTTGACCTGGTGTTCGCCTGGGCCGAGGAATCGGTACTGCTGCGCCGCTACAACGAGACGCGCCGACGCCACCCGCTGTCGCCCACGGGCCGCGTGTCCGACGGCATCGCCGCCGAAATCCGCCTGACCGCGCCGCTGCACGAACTCGCCGACTGGGTGGTCGACACCTCCGAACTGCCGCTGGCCCTGCTGCGCCAGCAGATCGACAGCCATTTCGGCGCCGGTGCGGGCGCGGCCGGCGACCGCCTGTCCCTCTCGATTTCGCTCATCTCGTTCGCGTTTCCCGCAGGCCTGCCGCGCGAGGCCGAGTTGGTGTTTGACGCAAGATTCCTGCGCAACCCATTCTACAACACAGTATTACGCCCCGGCACCGGGTTGGACGCAGCCGTCGCCGCCTATGTCGCCGAAGACCCCGACTACGCCGCATTTATGGAACGCCTAACCGGCATGCTGGACCTGCTCTTGCCCCGCTTCGTGCAAGAGGGCAAAAAATATGCGACAGTCGCCATCGGGTGCACCGGCGGACGGCATCGCTCCGTGACAGTTGTCGAGCATCTGGCATCCCATCTGACCCAAACAGGCTGGCGCGTGACCGCGACCCATCGTGAACTGACCCGCGAGGGCATTCTGCCGCGGCAAGACCGCCGCACCGCCCCCCCAGCCGCCCCCCTTGCGGGTCCGGAGAGCAGCGCCTTGAGCAAACCCGAGCCATGACCATTCCCCGCAGCCCCCGGGGCAAACGATGATCGGCAGCAGCACAGGGGGCGACCGATGATCGGTCTCGTCCTCGTCACCCACGGCCGCCTCGCCGAGGAACTGCGCCTGGCGATGGAGCATGTCGTCGGCGCCCAGCGCAACGTCGCCACCGTCTGCATCGGCCCCGACGACGACATGGAAGGCCGCCGCGCCGAAATCCACAAATGCATCACCGAGGTCGACACCGGCGACGGCGTGGTGCTGCTCACCGACATGTTCGGCGGCACCCCCAGCAACCTCGCCATCTCCCAGATGGTCCACAAGGGCGTCGAGGTGCTCTCCGGCGTCAACCTCCCCATGCTGGTCAAACTCGCCAAGGTGCGCGGCAGCCAGCCGCTGGCCGATGCCGTCGAATGCGCCACCATCGCCGGCCGCAAATACATCGCCGCGGCATCGCACGTGCTGCCCAATTGCGGCCCCACTGAAACAGGCCCCACTGAAACAGGCTCCCCTGAATCAAACGGGGCGAAGAACGGCACCGGGTCCTGCGAGTGAGCATGGCCGGCGACGGCAACACCCCGAATCCCGAAGACGCCCCAGGCGCCGCGGTGCTGCGCCGCCAACTGGTGATCTGCAACAAGCGCGGCCTGCACGCCCGCGCCGCCGCCAAGTTCGTCACCCTGGCCGAACGCTTCGGCGCCTCGGTCGAGGTTGAAAAGGGCGGCCAGTCCGTCTCCGCCCGCTCCATCATGGGCCTGATGATGCTCGGCGCCGGCCTCGGCGCCACCATCACCCTGTCCGCCGAAGGCTGGGACGCCAAGGAGGCGATGGACGCCCTCGCGGCGCTGGTCGAGGCCGGCTTCCATGAACAGGATTAGCCCTCCACCCGCCGACCACCCCAGGGCCGACGCACGCCCCGAACGCCGGCTCATCGGCATCCCCGTCTCCCCCGGCGTCGCCATCGGCCCGATCTTCGGTGCCGCCGAGCCGCCTGCCATCGTCGTGCGCACCCGCATCCACGCCTCCGACAGCGCCGGCGAAACCTCCCGCCTCGAAGCCGCCATCGCCCAGTCGCGCAAGCAACTCCTGAAACTGCGCGCCCGCCTCGGCGTCCTACCCGAAGACAGCCAGGCCGAAATCGCCCCCCTGCTCGACGCCTACCTCCAGATGGTCGGCCCCTCCCGCCTCGTCCGCGGCGCCAAGAAACGCATCGCCGAAGGCCTCGTCAGCGCCGAAACCGCCGTATTCGACGAAAGC
>JBBQOT010000218.1:0-5614 GCA_038331165.1 Acetobacterales bacterium | reverse complement strand
GGGTACCCGGCTCCCAGTCGCATGCTGGCCATCACGCTAGTACCATTCAGATTGTCCAGCCGCACATCGCGCCGCGCCGTCGCCAGGTTGAAGCGGTGCACCGGCGTCTCGGCCGCCGCCTCCGGCCGGCTGGCCACCAGCGCCTGATACGTCCCGGCCAGCACCATCGCCACCTCGGGCAGGTTGACCCGCGCCCCGCCGCCCAGCGCCGCCAATTCGGCGATGCTGCGCACGCCCCCGGCCAGCGCCTCCACCATCGGGCGATACTGGCTCTGGTCCAGCGCCGCCTCGCCCGCCGGCATCTTCAACACATACCTGAAATTCTCCGGCGCGGTCGCCAGCACCAGGTGCACTCGCCCCAGTGCCGCGTCTCGCGCCGCCACCGAAAGCCTGGTTGCACCGCGCACATAAATGTCATGGCGCAGCGTGCGGTTGATGCAGGTGTCGATCACCAGCTCGCGCATCAGCGGATCGTCGAAGCGATCGTGGATCGCCCGCTGCTCCGGCGTCAGCAACAAGTCGACGAAGTTCTCCACCAGCCGCGACGAACCGGCGAAGTCGAGCCGGGCTGCGGCCAGGTCGGCGGCGACATCGGCGTGGAAACACGGCCGCCACGCCTCGTTCATGTACTCGTGCGCCAGATAGGCCACCGGCATGTTCGCCAGATCGGCCACCAATTCGCGCACCGTTTTGGTGTTGGTAAGGTGCGCCCCTCCGGCCGCGGCCAGCGCCTGCACCACCTCGCGCCCGGCCACCACCTGCAGGTCGCTACGCCCGGCCAGCCGCCGCCCCGCCTCGCGCAGCAACCGCTGCATCGCCAGCAACCCCTGCTGCGCCGGCAGCGCGTTGTAGCTCAGATGCATGATGCCGCCGGCGCACAGCTTGGCCGCCACCAGCCGCACGATGCCGGCGCGCACCGCATCGCCCACCCAGCTCCACATGCCATGGGCACTGACGATGTCGGCCTCGGCCAACGCCGCGGCCTGCGCCGTCTCGGCGAAATCTGCCAAGTCGGCCTCGATGAAACGGACATTGTCCAGCCCCGCCTCGGCCGCCAGCCGCCGCGCATCAGCGACGGCCGCCGGCATGAAGTCGATACCGGTCACCTGCCATCCCGGATTGGCCGCCGCCAACACACAGGCATTCACCCCGCGCCCGCAGCCCAGCTCCAGGTAGTGCAGCGTCGGGTTGTCCCACGGCGCATCCACTGCGATCCCGCCGATCAGGCAGGACAGCGCCAGGATGTGCGGCGACTGCGAAATGAAATAACCGCGCGTGTACTCGATGTCGGTGACATAGCCGCCACCCCAGCTGCCGCTCATGCGCGAATCCCTTCGCCTGCCGGCTCTGCTTCCACCACCTCGGCCTCGAACACCGCATCCGCCGCCGGCACAAGCCGCCCCAGCCCCGGCGCGGGCAGCCAGGTGTTCCAGCCCAGCCGCGCCGGCGCATCGCCGCCCCCCAGCCCCAGCGCCGGCACCGCATCCTCGGCCAGCACCGGATTCACCGCGAAGCCCGTCTCGAAACCGAGATAGGCGCGCACCAGCGCCACCAGCCGGCGCAGCGCCGGGCGGTCCGGCAGCAGCGCGTTGAAGCCGGCGCGGTCCAGCGGCCCGATGCGCAGCACCACCCGCGCCTGCACATCCCACGCCCGCACCCCGATCGCCGCATCCATCCCCAGCCGGTTGAACGCACCGGGCCGCCGCCCCACCGGCATCCGCGTGCGCTGGTCGGGCGGCAGGCTCAACCATGCGCCGGCGAATTGCTGAACCTCCACTCGCCGCCCCAGCCAGTCCGACGCCAACGCCGCCAGCCGGTCGGCCGAACGCGGCCGCATCGCCAGCAGCCCGGCATAGTGCAGCAGTGCATCCGACCCGGCCGCCATCCGCCCCACCAAATGCGGCGTGCCATAGCCGGTCAGCGACAGCAGCGCGCCGGCCATCGGGTCGCCGGCATGCGCTTCCCGCCCCGGCTCGGGCGGTCGCAGCCGCGCCGCCTCGCTGGCCCGATGCAGCCGGTACTTGCCCCCGGCGCGGGCGAAGTGCAGCACGAAGCGGTGCGACAGCATGTCGAGGAACTCGTGCATCGCCCGCGAACGGTTGCGCAGCGTCGCTGCCAGCACCTCGCTGTAGTAGCGCGGCAGCACCCCGGTGGCCCCGGTCAGCGCCATCACCGACGTGGTCACCGACGGCGGCGAACCCGCCTGCACCGCGCTGATATCGGACGGCGGAAACGCCAGCCCCGGCGGGCTGCGAAAGCGCACCGCCCCCTCCAGGTCTGGCGCCCGCGCGGCATGGGCCAGCACCCGCACCGCCGCGTCGAAGGCGAAACGCTGCGGCTCGCGCTGCAGCCGGGCGAGCACTGCCCCCGGTTTCATGGCCCCGGCTTCACAACAACACCCGCATCCCCGCCCGCGCCGGCCAGGCGGCAGCATTGCCGGGCCGGCCGCGCAGCGTGGCCCGGGTGCGCACGAAGGCATTCACCGTAGCGTGCAACGCCAGGAACCGGTCGAGCACCGAGGCCAGCACATACAGCCCGCCGACCTGCCATGCCCGAGGCTCGAACTCCAGGCTGACATCCAGCCCGCGGCAGAACGCCCCCACCCGCGCCCCGGGCACCCGCGCCGTGCCGGGCCGCGAGCCCACCGCCAGCAGCGCCTCGATCGCCGCGCGCGTTTCGGCGGAATCGCGCAGGTCGTACAGCCGCAGCACCTCGCGCAGCGCCGCCGCCCCCTCGGCCCCGCCGACCACCGACAAATGGCCGAGCGACAGATGCGACACCAGCCGCCAGAAGCCGCGCTCGCGCAGCACCGGGCGCAACGCGTGGCTGGGCGCGGTCAGGCACGACACCCGGTTGATCGCCGCCACCCCCTCCACCAGCCGCATCCGCGGATGCCCGCCGCCGAACTGCAACTCGCTCGGCAGGTCGCGGTTGGTGCACAGCGCATCGACCGACAGCACCGCATCACCCGGCGCATCCGGGTCGAATTGCGGGTCGTCGGGTGCGAGGTAAGCCTCGCCGCCGCGCAGCGGCGCCGGCGCGTCGCGCCGCATCACGTGGTAAAAGCCACCCGGCACGCCCGGTTCAGTATCGCCATGCGTCAGTCGATAGAACGGCCGCCACGGGCGAAAGCTGCCATCGGGCCGCGTCTCGCGCACCCGCTCCACGCTCCACACCTCCAGCGCGCCAGGCCGGCGCACATCGGGTACGATGCGGTATTCGGTGGCGGTATGGCTCAGCGGCACCGGCTCGCAGCGCTGCGGGAACAGGTTGACCACCGGCGTGCAGCCCAGCGCCAGGCTGTCCGCCGCCACCACCCGCTCCAACTCCGGCAGCGCGCGGTCGAGATAGACGAACACCTCCATCCGGTTGCCGCCACTGGCCAGCGTCTTGCACTCCATGCGCGTGAGGTCGACGAACATGAATTTTTCCGGAAACGCGAAGTATTCCGTCAGCAGCCGGAACCCGGAAAAACTGCGCGCCGGCCAGGGCAGCAGCGCCTCCTCGGGCGCGAAACCCACCGGCACTACGCTGTCCGCCGGTGCGATCACCGGGTTGGCATCGGTCGGCCCATCGCCATAGGCCACCGACAGCGTATGCCCGCACAGCAGCTCGTACAGCGGCAACGCGATGTTGGGTGCGGCGCGCAGGAAAAAGCGCAGCCGGTCCATGCCAAGCTGGGCAAAACTCGCCTCTGGGTTGGCGCAGCGCAGCACGATGCGCAGCACCGACACCGCGCCGGCGGCCAGCGGATTGGCCGGCGCCGCCAGTGGCAGGCCCGACAGCCGCACGCTCTCGATCTCCACCGGCCACAGCGTGGTCGGGTACGCGGTGCGGAACCGGCAGCTCTCGCCGCGCACCGGCTCGCTGTCGATCGCCAGCCCCGGCGCCACCTCGAACGGCGTCATCAGGTCGGGCTGGCTGGTGAACTGCACCACGCTGCACGACGGCACCGGCGCCAAATAGTGCGGATACAGCACCCCCAGCAGCGCATCGGTCAGTTCGGGGAACTCGTCGTCCAGCCGGTGGTGCACGCGCGCGGCCAGGAACGCAGCCCCGTCCAGCAGGCGCGCCACATGCGGGTCATCGACCGCATCGGCGGCCAGGCGCAGGCGTCCGGCGATCTTGGGGTGCGCCTCGGCGAACTGGGCCGCGAGTTTGCGGATGGCATTCAGCTCGCGGTCGTAATAGGGCAGCAGCGCGTCGGACATGGCGGCCTGCCTCACACGGGATCGGCGGCGGTGACGAATACGTCGGCGGTGGTCGCATCCACCGTGGTGTCGAACGCCACCGGCTCGGGTGCCGGGTCGGCGTGCAGCAGCCCGTCGATGCGCAACCGCAGCGTCGCCTCCAGCTTGTTGGCGCTTTCGATCAGCGACACCCGCACGCTCATCAGCCGCGGCTCGAACCGGCGGATCGTCGCTTCCACCTCGGCGCGCAGCGCATCGCGCCGGCCGGGCTCGTTCATCGCGCCGGCGGTGAAATCGGGAATGCCGAAGCCGATCGGCGAGGACGCAAGCTCGGTCAGTTCGGCGGGCCACGAGCGCCAATAGCGCCGCGCGTTCAACAGCGCCTCCAGGTCGCGGCGCACCGAGACGCGCAATGCCTCCATCGCCTCGCCGGTCGACATCGGCGCGTCGCGCTCCTGGTCCGGCGCGTCGTCGATCAGCCGGTCGAGCAGCGGCAACTGGGCGCGCGGCCCGGCCCGGCGGCCGGCCTCGCCGCGGCCGGTATCGAGAATGCGGCCGGGATTGCGGCCGCTCATGCGCCCCCGAACTCCAACGCGCCAAGGTCCATGATGCCCACCGCCTCCTCGCCGACCAGGAACAGCCGCTGGCCTGCCCCGCGCACCGGCCCGCCATCCTCGATCCAGTCGGTCTCGCGGCCCAGCTTCAACGCATCGGCCAGCGCCGCATCCTCGCTGCCGTAGATCGCCGGCAGGTAGACGTCGCCATCCGGCCCGGCCCGCACCGACATGGTGGCACGCCGCCACATCAGGTCGCGCGCCCGCTTGGGCGGGTGGAATTCCAGGCTGATCACCCGCTCGGTGGGAATCCAGTAGAACTTGCCGGTGGTGGTCAGCACCTCGAAACTGCCGGCGCACAGATCGTCGGCATCGCGGAAATCGTCGAACGCGCCGGCCTCGCCAGTGCCCGCCACATGCGGGCGGCCGAGTTCGGCCGCACCCGCCAGCTTCGCCGCCTCTGCCATGTCGCCAGCCCGCAGCGCCACCATGGCGGCAAGCTGCAGGCGCTGCGTATCGGTCGGCTCGCCGAGGAATTCCGGCACCCGACCGTCGCGGCGCAGTTGGCGGCGGGCCATGTCGGCGCGCAGCAACTGGCGGAACTCGGCCACCACGACGGCCGCTTCGGGCTCCACCTGGCTGGCGGCATCCAGGATGACATCGGCGCGCTCCAGGTTGCCGGCGAACACCAGCAGTTCGGCCAGCAGCACCCGCGCCGCGATGTCGGTCGGCGCGCGGCGCACCGTGGCATTGGCCGCA
Organism: Acetobacterales bacterium; assembly: GCA_038331165.1. Taxonomy (GTDB): domain Bacteria; phylum Pseudomonadota; class Alphaproteobacteria; order Acetobacterales; family Acetobacteraceae; genus CAMDGX01. Next base: position 111 of record JBBQOT010000218.1, on the reverse strand, counting down.
TCGACCGCCGCGGCCAAATTCCCAGCCCGGAACAGGGCCCCCACCGACTCACCCGTGCCCGACATGTCTCAGTCCCCCTTGCTTCCTGTATCCAGCCCTAGCGTGCGGAGC
>JBBQOT010000217.1:0-5625 GCA_038331165.1 Acetobacterales bacterium | reverse complement strand
CTCGCCGGTATGCTTCTGGTGATGCGCCGTCATGGTGACAAAGGCAGCACCCACATACAGCAACCGAAGCCGGCGTGGATGGTCGAAATTGTCGAAGAACCAGCCCAGCGCGTTGGTGTACTCGTAGCAATGCATCGGCATCGAGAAGTTGTTGGCGCCGTGCGTGTCGATGGTCAGCTGCGCCGCGGCAATCTGCAGCGCGTCGATGATCCGCCGCGGGTCCTTGCCAGCGCGCAGCAGCGCCGTGATCGCCGCGGCATTCTCCGGCTCGTCGCGATACAGCACCGCCTGCACCAGCCCCGCTTCCTCCTCGGCGCTCAGCTTCGCGGTATTGGCCAGCATAGCCGCCTCGGCTTCCGACACGCCGTGATAGGGAATGGCGCGCAGCACCTGGCCCTCGATCTGCTCCTTGATCGTGTTGCAGGCCATTTCATACAGCGAGTACCAGCGCGGCCCGACGGCAATGTCCAGCGCACCGGCATAGATCACCTGATGCGCATTGTCCCAACCGAGCGCATCACCCAGCTCCACCGTGGCGCGCGCCCGATAGCCCTTATGCCCCGTGGTGTAGGACCGGTTGAGATACATCCGGTCCTGCACGTCGATCAGCCCGGCGAACACCAGTTCGGCCAGCACCGCGCGGCGGTTCGTCCGGTCCTCCATCAGGCCGAGGAAACTGCGATAGGCATCCATCACCTCGCCGCGATGCACCCGCGTCATCCAGTTCCCCAGCCGCTCGGCCAGCGGACCGGCCTCGCGCAACGGCTCGCTATCGGGCCAGTATACGGCGGGCTTCGGCGGGTTCTCGATGGTTCCGTCATAGCCGCGGGTATAATGCCCCGGTGCCGCGCCGAGCTTCTGGTTCCAGATATCCAGCCCGGTCGGAATGTACCACACCGTCTGCGCCATCGGCAGCATCGCGACATCGCCGGGCAGCATGCGCGCCAGGTTGATCGTCGCACGCGCGCTCAACAGGCAATGGTCGTTGTTGACGAAGTTGACGTAGCCATCATCGATCCGCTCGTGGTACGGCACATGGGTGAACGGCGCGTGGATGCGCACGCTCTCGGCAATCATCTCGTTCAGCGGCCGGCCAGCCTTCACCAGATCATAGAAGGCCGCACTCGCCCCCACCTGGTCGCGCGCGAGCATGCGCTCCTCCATCTTCTCGTACATCCGGGCGGTGTCGTTGCTGAAGCGCGTCTCGGTGGCGGCAGACATGGCGGGGTTCCCCTTCCAATGGCCTGGTGTCCAGCGCACCGGCCGGCGCGCTGACGTCTCCGTGGCGATGGTACGCCCAATGCCCGACCTGTGACAACGCCACCGCGTCTGGCGCGAACCACGATCAAGCCATTGCCCGGTGGGCCAATCGGCGAATACCCTGTGGCAACAACGGGCAGCCGGGCCACCATCCGGGCAAACCCGCCGACCAGGGAGTTTTCGACCATGAGCGAACGCGACGCGTTCCGTGCCGAGGTGGCCGCATGGTTCCGCAACAACCGCCCGCCCGAGCCGGATTTCCTGTTGCCGGAATCCTTCATGGAGGTCGGCACCGACCAGCAGTTCGACTATCTCCGCGCCTGGCAGCGCAAGGTCTACGACGCCGGCTATCTCGGCATGGCCTGGCCCAAGAAATACGGCGGCGGTGGCCGGCCACAAGCGCTGCAAGACATCGTCAACACCGAAATGGCCCGCCAGAAGGTGCCGTTCGTGCCCAACACCATCGGCCTCAACTGGGCCGGCCCGCTCATCCTGTCGATCGGCACCGACGCGCAGAAACAACGCTACATCCGCGGTATCCTGAACGGCGACGACATCTGGTGCCAGGGCTTCTCCGAACCCGACCAGGGCTCCGACCTCGCGAATTGCCAAACCCGCGCCACCCGCGACGGCGACCACTACGTGCTGAACGGCGCCAAGATTTGGACCAGCCTGGGCAGCTACGCGAAGTACGTGATCCTGCTCGCCCGCACCAACCCGCAGGAGCCGCGCTACGGCGGCCTGTCGTATTTCCTCGTGCCGATGCACACGCCGGGCATCGAAACCCGGCCGATCCGCAAGCTCACTGGCGAATACGGCTTCACCCAAACCTTCTTCCGCGACGCCCGCATCCCCGCCGACTGCCTGATGGGCCGCGAGGGCGAGGGCTGGAAGATCGCCATGCTGACCCTCACCTTCGAACGTGGCGCCACTGGCGGTCAGGCCGGCGGCATCGCCCGGGTGGCGCTCGGCGTGGGCGACGTGGTCGAACTCGCCCGCACGGCACGGCGCGACGGCCGCCCCGCAATCGAAGACCCCGTCACCCGCGACCAGCTCGTCCGCTTCCTGATCGAGGACCAGGGCGACCGCCTCTGCGCCGCCCGTGCCGCCATTCCCGCTTTGTGCAGCGAACGCCCCCAGGCCATCCCGCTCTCGGCCAAGCTGCGCACCAGCGAGCATCGCCGCCGCATGCTGCAATTCGCCCTCTCGCTGCAGGGCGCCAACGCCACGCGCTGGGTGGGCGATGCCAACGCCTTTGACGGCGGCAAATGGCAGCGCGCCTATTTCAACGCCTTCTCCAGCACCATCGGCGGCGGCACCAGTCGAATCCAGGCGAACATCGTCGGCGAGCGCGTGCTCGGCCTGCCGAAGGATTGAGCGTATGGCACCGTTGAACACGCGCATCGCCTTCACCGACGAACAGGCGATGCTGCTGGAAACCGCAATCGCCTTCTGCCGCGACAAATCCCCGATCCGCGCCGTGCGCGACCTGCTGCAAAGCGAACACGGCTTCGACCATGCGGTGTGGAACGAGATGGTCGCCCTCGGCTGGTCCGCCATCGCCATCCCCGAACGCTTTGGCGGCAGCGGCCTGTCCCTGGCCGAAGTGGCAACCATTACCGAACCGATGGGGCGCCATCTGCTGGCAACCCCATTCGCCAGCACCCAGGTCTTCATCCAGGGCATGCTCGCCGCCGCCGGTGCCGACATGCAGTCCGCCGTGCTGCCGCGCGTCGCCCAGGGTGCGATTTCCACCAGCGCGCTGTTCGAAAGCGACGGCGACTGGGACTTGACGCACATCACCTGCCTGGCCGAACGCACCGGCGAGGCGGTAACCCTGCATGGCGCCAAAACACTGGTCTGCGATGCCGCGGTGGCCGAGCTGTTCCTCATCTCGGTGCTGCACCAGGGCATCCCCGCGCTGGTGCTGCTGGATGCCGCCGACCTGCCGCACGGCCACCTGCGCAGCGAAACCGTGATCGACGAAACCCGCCGCAGCTGCCGCCTCGAACTCGACGGCCTCACCCTCCCGGCGGCAGCGCTGATCACCGGCCCCGCCGCACTGGACGGCCTGCGGGCCATGCGCGACGCCGCCCTTTTGCTGGCGGCAGCGGAAGCCGCCGGCGGCATCGCCGGCGTGCTCGACGTGACGGACGACTACCTCACCACTCGCACCGCATCGCACTGGCCCGACACTACTGCGCCGAAATGCTGCGGCTGCATGGCACGGCGGGCATTCGTGCCGAGTTGCAGCATGCAGCCGCGCTGCTGCGCTGGTGGCAGGGCACGGGCGCGATGGCGATGCACCTGGCACGGGCATACCAGCTTGGCCCCAACGCGCTCCGCAGCGCGAGCGCGGCACGGGCGGCTTTCGCGGTGCTGGTGGAGCATGGCTGGGCGGTGCCGATGCGAGCCGGCGCGGTGCTGGACGGGCGAAGCGCACCGAGGCGGTGCAACGCTTCCTCGCCTGCGCCCCACCATCGCGGCGATCCCCGGCAAGCTGTATCCGCGATGAACACGACGTTATTGCGGCCCCGTCCCGCGCGCGCGTGTCTGTCATGGGGTGCGGTTGATGGCCGGTGACGACGCTGCAGGCCCGTGCGGGGCCAAGACGCGGGCCGGGCATCCCTGCCGCCGCAAGCCGGTGCCGGGCAAGCGGCGGTGTCTCCACCATGGTGGGCTTTCCACCGGCCCCAAAAAACCCGAGGGGAAGGCGCGGGCGCTGGCGACCCTTCGTGACGGACCGCGAGCCGACCACGCCGCGCGAAGCGGGGCAAATTTGCCCACCTTGTTGCCCACGGCATCAGCACCGCACCCGTCTCAATCGCCCGCGCAGCCGACATGCTCAACGTTTCGCGCTCTGTGATCCAGCAAGCCAAGATCGTCACGGACCAAGGCATTCCGGCGCTGGCCGCCGAGATCCGGGCCGGCAATGTATCAGTCTCGGCGGCAGCCGTCATCGCCACCCTGCTGGCGGCAGAGCCACTCACGGCCATCGCTCGTAGGTGTTGCCGTCGAGATCGACGACCGGTCGTCCTTTCTTTTTGGCGTAGCGGCGCATCTGGTAGCGGTCCCAACGATTCATAACAGCGGCATCGATGAACACGGCTCCTACGATCACCGCTATCCACCCGCCTATCCATAAGATTGTGACAAAGAGACCCGTTAGGGTGGCGCTGATCTCGAAGTAGCGCAAGGTCGCAGGTCAGCGATTTTAAGGGCGATCCAGACTGGGAGCAGCGCCGCTCCGTGGAATATGTCTACGATGAAGGCAAGATCGGTTCGGAATGTGCGAAGCTATGGACCGTCAGGAGCCATGAGCCCCAAGACGAGGAGGAAGAGGAGTCCCACGAGTAGCTTCACGTTTTCCTCCCCTACCGCCGCGATCGGACATCATACAGTTCGGCTCACTCCACACTTGGCAAACAGATCGTTCTTCACGGTCGCAGGGGTGAGTATGGCGCCCTGCGCCGCCAGCAGCAACCGCGACACGGTAGCCGGATGCCAGCCGCCACGCCTGCCCGGCGTGGGGATGCCTGTCGCTGCCCGGCCGGCTGGCAGATTAGCGGATTAGCGGGATTAGCAGCCCCCCTGCGTTTTGAAATATCACGAGCGAGCAGGCGGTAGGTAGTGCTGCAACCGCGCCCGCCTTAGTGAATGGTTCGCCAGCGTCAGCAGAAGTGAAAGGGGACAGATTAGGAGATAGTGGCAAAACTGGATTTTAACTCATTGAAATCAGATGATATTAGGCGGGAATCCTCCGCCAATTACCCGACAAACCCATTCTCCGTCTGTGCCGGCCCGCAGAAAAATGTGTGGTTTTTGTGGGGTTTGGGGTCAGACCTGTTGATCGCCGGGAGCGTAACGAAGTCCGAAATCGGGTCTCTGACGGCCGGTTGTCTCCAGATCTGTGGACTAGCGTGATTTGGTACTCTTCTCAAAGACGTAATCGGAACAAAGGCTTGCTGGGCGCTCGGGTGGTCGAGTTCGATTATGCGATCGGTTCGAGAGTTGCCGGGAGCGGACTTTCTCCGAGTGACGCAGCGCTCCAAGTAGGACCCGGCATTTCTGCCGGGGAGGGGCAGGGCGCAGTGGGCCAGGTCGCGGGCGTGGCGGTCGGGCTCCAAGTAGGACCCGGCATTTCTGCCGGGGAGGGGGCCCGCTGAAAGCCGAGGCCGCGCTTGCCGGCGGCGGGCTCCAAGTAGGACCCGGCATTTCTGCTGGGGAGGGGGGCACCACAGTTTTTGCACGCGAAAACAGGGCTCTGCAAGGTACTGCGCGAGCACTGCAGAATCAGCACCTCGAAAACGCGTGTCCACGTGCTCGTCCAGGCATGGAAGTGCCGCGTAACCTTCTGATTTACCG
>JBBQOT010000216.1:0-5648 GCA_038331165.1 Acetobacterales bacterium | reverse complement strand
GGGCGTCTTCGTCGAGCCTGGTCAACTCGTGGCCATCCAGCCGCACGCTGCCCGAGGTTGCACCCTCCAGCCCCGCCAGCACCATCAGCAGGCTGGTCTTGCCAGAGCCGGAGGGGCCGACCATCCCCACCGCCTCGCCCTCGGCGATGTCGAGGTCGACGCCGCGCAGGATGTTGACCGGCCCGGCAGCCGACGGCACCGTGAGGTGCAGGTCGCGCACGCGCACCAGCGGCACCATATCGGCGGCGGCTGGCGTGGACCCGGTGGGTTCGAGAACAGCTTGTTCGGTGCCGATGGAGGCGGATGACGTGACCATGGATACACGATATGGGCTTCGTTTCACCAAGCGCAAAGCGGCGATGGCCGTGGCTTGCGGTCTTTTCATCTCGGCCACCCCGGCGGCGGCCGCACCGTTGCGCCTGCTGGTGCTGGGCGACTCGCTGGCGGCCGGCTACGGCCTGCCGGCTGCCGCGGGGTTCCAGGCGCGGCTGCTGGCCGGGCTGCGGGCGCGCGGGCTGGAGGTGACGCTGGTCGACGGCGCGGTGAGCGGCGACACCACCGCCGGTGGGCGGGCGCGGCTGGACTGGGTGCTGGCCGAGCCGGTCGATGCAGCACTGGTGGAACTGGGCGCCAATGACGGGCTGCGCGGCCTCGACCCGCGCAGCACCGAGGCCAATCTCGGCGCCATCCTGGATGCGCTGGCCGGGCGCGGCATTCCGGTGTTGTTGAGCGGCATGCTGGCGCCGCCCAATCTGGGGCAGGAATACGGCGACGCATTTCGCGCCACCTTCCAGCGCCTGGGTGCGCGACCGGGGGTGCTGTTCGATCCGTTCTTTCTGGAGGGTGTCGCCGGCGACCCGGCGTTGAACCAGGCCGACCGCATCCACCCCAATGCGAAAGGGGCGGCGATCGTCGCCGACCGCATGGTGCCGCTGGTGGCCGAACTGCTCGGGCGGGTCGGCCCGACCAGGAAATAACGATGCGGCTGTTCGTTGGGCTCGCGCTGCCGTGGGAGTTGCGCCAGCGCCTGGCCGCCCTGGGCGGCACCGGCATTCCCGGCGCACGCTGGGTGCCGATTGCGAATTTCCACCTGACCCTGCGCTTCATCGGCGAGGTGGCGGCGTTTCGTGCCGAGGAAATCGACGCGGCGCTGGCGGCATTGCGCGGCCGGAAGCTGGCGTTGGAACTGGCCGGTGTCGGCACCTTTGCCAAAGGCGGGCAGGAGCGGGCGCTGTGGGTGGGGGTGGCGGGCAACCCGGCGCTGGCCCATCTGGCCGGCAAGGTCGAAACCGCGCTGCAACGCGCCGGGCTGGCGGCGGAGCGGCGGCGCTTCACCCCGCACGTGACGCTGGCGCGGCTGGACAATGCGCCGGTCGACAAGATCGCCGCCTTCGTGAAGGCGCATAACCTGTTCCGCGCCGGGCCGATCGAGGTCGGGCACTTTACCCTTTTCAGCGCGCAACTCGGAAAGGAGGCCGCGGTGTATACGCCCGAGGTCGAGTATGGGTTGGGCTAGATGGCGCTGGTTCACTTCATCACCCATCCCGACGTGCTGATCGACCCGGCGGTGCCGGTGCCGGATTGGCCGCTCTCCGAGCGCGGCCGGGCTCGCATGCGCGCGGCGCTGACCGCCCCTTGGGTCGCCGGGATCGGCGCGGTGCACGCCAGCACCGAGCGCAAGGCGATCGACGGGGCGGAGATCCTGGCCGGCCATCTCGGGCTGGGTTTTGCCCCGCCCCCCGACCTCGGCGAAAACGACCGCAGCGCCACCGGATTTTTGCCGCGCGCAGAATTCGAGGCGACCGCCGACCTGTTCTTTGCCCACCCCACCGCGAGCATCCGTGGGTGGGAACGGGCGATCGATGCGCAGGCCCGCATCGTCGCCGCCGTCGACCGGCTGCTGACCCTGCCGCGGCCCGCCGGCGACGTGGCCATCGTGGCGCATGGCGGGGTGGGCGCGCTGCTGCTCTGTGCCCTGCTGGGCGAGAGGATCAGCCGTGCGCGCGACCAGCCGCCGACGGCCGCCGGCGGGTTCCGCTTTGCTTTCGAAGTCGCGACGCGCTCGGTGCGGCAGGGCTGGGAGCGCATCGATGGATGACCCGCTGGAACGCGTCGCTGCCGCCGCGCGGGCCTGCACGCTGTGCGCCGCCGAGCTGCCGCTGGGGCCGCGGCCGATCCTGCGCGTTTCGCCCACCGTCCGTGTGCTGATCATCAGCCAGGCGCCCGGCACCACGGCCCATGCCAGCGGGGTGCCGTGGGAAGACCGGTCCGGCGAGCGCCTGCGCCGCTGGATGGGGATCGGACCTGACATCTTTTACGACGGGACCCGCATTGCCATCATGCCGACGGGGCTGTGCTACCCTGGCCGCCTGCCGAAGGGTGGCGACGCACCGCCGATGCCGATCTGCGCGCCGACCTGGCACCCGCGCCTGCTGCCGTTGATGCCGGCGGTGCGGCTGACGCTGTTGGTGGGCAGCTACGCCATTGCCCGTGCGATCGGCCCTGGCAGCATGACCGGGCATGTGCAGGGCTGGCGCGATCACCTGCCGGCGCGCCTGCCATTGCCACACCCGTCCTGGCGCACCGAGGAGTGGGAACGGCGCAATCCCTGGTTCACCGCGGATCTGCTGCCGGACCTGCGGGCGCGGGTGCGCGCGGTGCTCGACAGCGGGGTTGCGGACGATGAATGATGCGGCGTCATCAATAGGGAGGCGGCGATGGGCATCCAGGCGCTCGGCTATCTCGGCCTACACGCGACAAATCTGGAGGACTGGTCGGGCTTCGCCACCGGCGTGCTCGGGCTGCAACTGGCCGGACGGAGCAATGCCGAGCTGGCATTCCGCATGGACGACCGGCGCCAGCGCATTGTGATCGCGCGTGATGCCACCGACGGTCCGGCCTTTTTCGGCTGGGAGGTGGAAGATGCCGCGGCGTTGGACAGCATGGCGGCGCGGCTGGAGTCCGCCGGCATCGCGGTGACCCGCGGCGACGCGGCGTTGTGCGACCGGCGCCATGTGCGCGGGCTGGTGCATTGCCTGGACCCGTTCGGCAACCGGGTGGAACTGGTGCATGGGGCGGAGGTGACCAGTGCCGCGTTCGTGCCGGGGCGCTGCCTGTCGGGGTTTCGCACCGGGGCGCTGGGGATGGGCCATGCGGTGATGATGGTGGAGGATGTGGCCGCCGGGTTGGCGTTCTATCGCGACATCCTGGGGTTTGGCGTGTCGGACTGGCTTGAGCGCCCTTTCCGCGGCTACTTCATGCATGTGAACGGGCGGCACCACAGCTTTGCCATGCTGGAGGGCAAGCCGACCGGGCTGCATCATTTCATGGTGGAGCTGTTCAACCTGGACGATGTGGGCCAGGGCTACGATATCGCCGGCGAGCAGGACGGGCGGATTGCCACCACGCTGGGCCGGCACGCCAACGACCTGATGACCAGCTTCTATGCCAAGACCCCGGGGGGATTCATGGTGGAGTACGGCTGGGGCGGGCGGGTGGTGGATCCCGCCACGCACCAGGCGGAAGTGTGCGATGCCGGGCCGTCGATCTGGGGGCATGAGCGGTTGCGGATGACCGAGGCGCAGCGGGCCGAGCAGCATGCGATGAAGCGGCAGATGGCCGAGGCGGGGCTGCGCGCGCCGGTGCAGGTGGTGGCGGGCAATTTCGCCATGGCGCCCGGCGAGTGCGCGTGGTGGGAGCAGGCGAAGGCGGCGGGGGTGTAGGAGCTGCGCCGCGGCGGGTGAAGTTGTTTTAACCCACTGGCAGGAGCGGCCGCGTTCGGCCATTGTCGTTGCCTGCACGTTCGCCAGATGCCAACCAGGAGCCGGGCCATGAAGCGCCGCCAATTGCTGACCGCCGCCACCCTTGCCACCCTGCCGCTTGCGCGCCCTGCGCTGGCCCAGGGCGGGGGCAATTCGCGCGTGCTGCGCTTCGTGCCGCATGCCGATCTGGCCAACCCCGACCCGGTGTGGTCGACCGCTCTGGTGGTGTCGATGCATTCCTTCCTGGTGTGGGACCGCCTGTACGGCCTGGACGAGCGCTTCGTCCCGAGACCGCAGATGGTGGGTGGGGAGGAGATCACTGACAATGGGCTCACGTGGACCCTGACCCTGCGCGAGGGCCAAGTTTACAGCGACGGCGAGAAGGTGCGCGCGATCGACGCGGTCGCTTCGATCCTGCGCACGGCGAAGCGCCAGCCGTTGGTTGAGACGCTGATGGCCATGACCAACGAAATGGTCGCTGTGGATGATAATCGTCTGCGCTTCCGGCTGAAGAGGCCCTTCGCACTGCTGCCGCTCGCGCTGAGCGACGTGGTGATCATGCCCGAGCGCATCGCCAGGACTGATGCCTTCACACAGATCAACGAATATGTCGGCAGCGGCCCCTATCGCTTCGTGCGCGAGGAATGGCGGGCCGGGACGGGCGCCATATATGTGCGCAACGACCGGTACGTGCCGCGCAGCGAGCCGGTCAGCATGCTGGCCGGCGGCAAGGTCGCGCATTTCGAGCGCGTCGAATGGACCACGATGCCGGACCCGTCAACCGCCGCCGCGGCGCTGCAGCAGGGCGAGGTGGACTGGGTGGATACGCCGCTGATCGACCTGGTGCCCTCGCTGCGCCGCGTGCCGGGGGTGACGGTTGCGGTGTTCGACACGCTGGGCGACCTGATGTCTATGTTCTTCAACCAGCACCAGCCGCCATTCAACAACGTGAAGCTGCGCCAGGCCGTGCTGGCGGTGGTGAACCAGCAGGATTTCGTCGATGCGGTGCTGGGAGAGCCGGGCAAGGAACTGGGACGCGTGGGGGTTGGCGTGTTCCCGCCCGGCTCGCCCTACGCCAACAATGCCGCACTGGACCGGCTGACCGGCCCTCGCGATATGGCGGCCGCCCGACGCATGGTGGCCGAGAGCGGCTATAAAGGCGAGAAGGTGGTGCTGATGTCGCCGTCGGACCTGGCGGGCCTGCGGGCGTCGTCGCTGGTGGCCGATGCGTTGCTCAGGGCGTTGGGGCTGAACGTGGAGTTCGCCAGCATGGACTGGGGCACGCTGATCCAGCGACGCAACAGCGGCGAGCCGGTGGAGAAGGGCGGCTGGAGCGTCTATTGCACCTCGTGGACCGGGTTGTCGATCTCCAGCCCCGCCACGCACCTGCCGATGCGGCTCAATGGTGCCGAGGTTAAGGCCTGGTGGCGGCCAAGCGACATTGAGATGGAGCGGCTGCGCAATGCCTGGTTCGATGCGCCGGACCTGGCCGGGCGCCAACAAGTGGCGGCCGAGATGCAGCGGCGGGCGCTGACGGAGGTTGTGCCGTTCATTCCCTTGGGCCTGTCGTTTCGCACCACGGCGTTTCGGTCCAACCTGACCGGTCATGCGCGCTCGGGCTTCCCGGTGTTCTGGGGGGTACGCAAGACCGCCTGACGCCCGAAGCGTATTTCGCCCGTCCTGCGTACGGTTTTGCTGGCGCATTGGGAGAGGGCTGATCCATGCTGCCTGTTGGATAGCAACCAACCAAACAGGAGATGGATGATGCACCGTCGGAACTTCCTCGCGGCGACTGGCGCCGGTGCTGCTGCTTTCGGACTTGCGCGCCCTTCTGTTGTGTCGGCGCAGGGCGCGCGGGTGCTGAAGTTCGTGCCGCAGGCCGACCTG
>JBBQOT010000215.1:0-5655 GCA_038331165.1 Acetobacterales bacterium | reverse complement strand
GCCATTGCTGGTGCCCAGCAGGTGCTTGAGGAAATACTCGTGCCCCTTGCCCGACGAGCCCAGTAGGTTCGATCGCCACACGAAAAGGTTGCGCGGCCAGTTCTGCTCCGCGTCGGGGTCCTCGCACGACATCTTCAGGCTGCCATCGGCCAGGCTGTCGGCAATGTACGCCGGCACCGCCTTGCCGGCCTGCTCCGCCTCGGCGGCGAGGGTCAGCGGATTGCGCTCCAGCTGCGGCGCCGAGGGCAGCCAGCCCATCCGCTCGGCGCGGATATTGAAATCGATCAGCGCCCCGGTCATCGAGTTCATTGCCCCTTGGGGCGCCGTCGGCGACAGCAGGTCGGCCACCTGCACCGTCTCATAGCGCCACTGGTCGGAATGCGCGTACCAGAACGAGGTCGAGTTCTGCTGCCGTGGCGGGCGCGCCCAGTCGGTCGCGAACGCCACCGGAATCCACCCCGATTGCGGCCGCAGCTTTTCCTGCCCGACATAATGCGCCCAGCCGCCACCCGACTGCCCGATGCAGCCGCACATCACCAACAGGTTGATGATGCCGCGATAGTTCATGTCGGAATGATACCAGTGGTTCAGCGCCGCCCCCAGGATCACCATCGATTTGCCGCGCGTCTTCTCGGCATTGTCGGCGAACTCGCGCGCCACGGTGATGATCTGCTGGCGCGGCACCCCGCACACCGCCTCGGCCCAGGCCGGGGTATAGGATTCCATAGCGTCATAGTCGGGGGCGTCGTAGTCGGGGGCGTCGTAATCGGGCACGCCACCCGTGCGCACACCGTAATTGGCCAGCAACAGGTCATAGACCGTCGCCACAAGCGCCGTGCTGCCGTCCTTCAGTGTCACCGCGGCCGTCGGCACCCGACGCGCCACGGTATCGCCCAGCTTGGTCGGGTTGAAGAACGCCACCCCGCCATCGCCGAAATACGGGAACGTCACCTCCGCCGCGTCGCCCCCTGCCAGCGACAGACGCGGCGCGATCTCTACCCCGCTCGTCGCATCGCGGCCCTCCAGGTTCCACTTGCCCTGCTCGCCCCAGCGGAAGCCGACCGACCCGGTCGGCACATACGGCGCTCCAGTGGCATCGTCGATCGCCACGGTCTTCCAATCCGGGTTGTTGCCCTGGCCGGCATCGTCCGGCAGGTCGCTGGCGCGCATTTGCCGGTCGGCCACCAACTTGCCATCGCGTTCGGTCAGCAGCACCAGCATCGGCATGTCGGAATAGCGCCTGACGTAGTCGAGGAAATACTCGCCCTTGCCGCGCGCATGCCACTCGCTCAGGATCACATGCCCCATCGCCAGCGCCAGCGCCGCGTCGGTGCCCTGCTTGGGGTGCAGCCACAGATCGGCGAACTTCGACGCCTCGGAATAATCCGGCGTCACCGTCACGACCTTGGTGCCGCGATAGCGCGCCTCGGCCATGAAATGCGCATCCGGCGTGCGCGTCTGCGGCACGTTGCTGCCCCACATCATGATGAAGCCGGCATTGTACCAATCGGCACTTTCCGGCACGTCGGTCTGCTCGCCCCAGGTCTGCGGGCTGGCCGGCGGCAGGTCGCAGTACCAGTCATAGAAGCTCATGCACACGCCGCCCATCAGCGACAAGTACCGGCTGCCGGCGGCGTAGCTCACCATCGACATCGCCGGGATGGGCGAGAAGCCGATCACCCGGTCCGGCCCCCATTTCTTCGCGGTGTAGAGGTTGGCCGCGGCGATGATCTCCTCCGCCTCATCCCACCCGGCGCGCACGAACCCGCCATGGCCGCGCACCGCCATGTATTCGCGCCGCTTCTCCGGGTCCTCCTGGATCGACCGCCACGCCACCACGGGGTCGGCATTCACCGCCTTGGCCTCGCGCCACAGCCGCAGCAGCCGCTTGCGGATCATCGGGTATTTCACCAGGTTTGCGCTGTAGAGGTACCAGGAATACGACGCCCCTCTCGAACACCCGCGCGGCTCATGGTTCGGCAACCCCGGCCGCGTGCGCGGATAGTCGGTTTGCTGCGTCTCCCAGGTGACGATCCCGCCCTTGACGTAGATCTTCCACGAGCACGACCCGGTGCAGTTGGCCCCGTGGGTCGAGCGCACGATCTTGTCGTGCGCCCAGCGCGCGCGGTACGCCTCCTCCCACGCGCGGCTTTCGGTGGTGGTCTCGCCGTGCCCGTTGGCGAAGCTGCCGGCGTATTTGCGGAAATAGGTCAGGCGGTCGAAGAAATGGCTCATGGTGGTCTCCCGATCAGCAGGGATTGGCGGCGCCGCGGCGGGCATAGAGCCACCAATTCAGCGCAACGTTGAAGACGAAGAACACGGCCAGGCCGCGGAAGACCACGTCGGCGCTGCCGAAGGCGCCGAACGCCCAGCCGAACAGCAAGCCGAAGATGAACGGGCCATAGGCGGCCAATGCGCCGGTAAAGCCGATCACCCCGCCCGCCTGGCGCGGCGGAAAGATCATCGGCATCTGCTTGAAGGTCGAGGCATTGCCGACCCCGGCGAAGAAGAACAACCCCAGCATGGTGCCCACGAAGGCGGGAAAGGCGGTCATGTCCGCAGGATGGGTGGTGAATGTCACGCCCACCGCACAGGCCGCCATGCCCAGCCCCGCGACCTGGGTCACGCGGGCACCCCCCAGCTTGTCGCACACCGGCCCGGCCGCCACCCGCGCCACGCTGCCCACCAGCGGGCCGTAGAACGCGTAGGTCAGCGCGTCCGGCGCGCCCGGCAGGCTGCCGTAGATCTGCTTGATCAACAGCGGAAAGGTCGCCGACAACCCGCTGAAGGCGCCGAAGGTCATGATGTACAGGCTCGTCATCACCCAGGTATGCGGGTTGCCGAAGATGTCGAGCTGCTGGCGGAAGTTCGCCACGATCGGCACGCTGCGCAACGACACCCACGACCACAGCGCGAAGGCGGCGACCAGCGGCATGTAGATCAGCGTGGCATTCTGCAGCCATACGCTGGACTTCACCGCACCGCGCGTCATCGTCTGCGCCTCGCCGCCGATCGTGCCGACCAGCGCGAAGCCAATGATCCAGGGGGTGATGAACTGCACCACGCTGACACCGAAATTGCCGATGCCCGCCTGGATCGCCAGCGCCGTGCCCTGCAGTCGCTTGGGAAAGAACAGGCTGGTCGACGGCATGAAGGACGAGAAGTTACCGCCGCCCAGCCCGGCAAGGAAGGCCAGCACCATCAGCACCCAGAAGGGCGTCGTCGGGTCCTGCACCGCATAGTACCAGCCAACCAGCGGCAACAGCAGCATGGCCGTGGAGATCGCCACCACCGAGCGCGTGCCGTACAGCGAGATCAGGAACATATGCCCCAGCCGCAGCGTGCCGCCCGCCAGGCCCGGCATCGCCGCCAGCCAGAACAACTGGCCGGTGCTGAGCTTGAAGCCCACCTGCGGCAGGCGCACCACCAGGGCACTCACCACGAACCAGGTGATGAAGGCCATGGTCAGGCTGGCGGTGGTGACCACCAGCGTTTTCCAGGCGCGTGCCCGGCCCTCGGCATTCCAGAATGCCTCGTCCTCCGGCTCCCAGCGTTCCAGCCAGGTGCCGCGCGAGGTTGTTCGTTCGCTCATCGGTATCACTCCGCGGCCAGGGAAGTCGGGCGCCCACCATCCGTCCGGGCCGAAGCCGGGCGTGCGGCGGCGTGCAGGGCATCGGCTCCCGGCAGGTCCTTGGGGCCGCCGAGTTCGGGATGCAGGCTGTGCTCCATGGCGCGGATGGCCAGGTGCATCCACACCAGGCTGGCAACGACGACGACGAACAGCAGCATGAAACAGCTGGTCCACACGCCGATCCAATCGTTGAGCATGCCGAAGGCAATCGGCAGCACGAAGCCGCCCAGCCCGCCAATCAGCCCGACCACGCCACCCACCGAACCGACGCGACCGGGGTAGTAGACCGGGATGTGCTTATAGACCGCAGCCTTGCCCAGGCTCATGAAGAAGCCCAGCACCATGGTCAGCATCGTGAACGGAATGAAGCCGATGGCGATCTCGAATTCGATCGGCCCGCGCGCCCCGGTCACCACGTATTTGGTTGCCGGGTAGCTCAACAGAAAGGTGCAGACGACCGAGCCCCAGAAGGTCCAGTACATCACGCGGCGCGCGCCGTACTTGTCCGACAGCGTGCCGCCCAGCACCCGGAACAGCGACCCTGGGATCGAATACGCCGCACCCAGCAGCCCGGCGGTCACGATGTCCAGCCCGTAGACGCCCACGTAGTAGCGCGGCAGCCACAACGCCAGCGCCACGAAGCCGCCGAAAACGAAGAAGTAGTAAAGGCTGAAGCGCCACACCTGGGTATTGGCCAGCGGCGCCATCATGGCCATGAAGGACTCGGCCTTCACCCCCGCTTCCCGCCGCGCGGCAAGGTCGGGGTCGTCCTTGGCGAATGCGAAGAACAGCACCGCCATCACCGCCAGCCCGACGGCCCAGATCTGCGCCACCATCTGCCAGCCGAAGGCCACCATCACCACCGGGGCGAGGAACTTCGTCACCGCCGCACCCACGTTGCCGGCGCCGAAGATGCCCAGCGCGGTGCCCTGCTTCTCCTTCGGATACCACTTCGAAACATAGGCGATGCCGACCGCGAACGACCCGCCGGCCATGCCCACGCCCAAGGCTGCAATCAGGAAGGTGGTGTAGTCATAGGCATACGACAGCATCCACGTCGCCGCCGCCGCGATCAGCATCACCAACGGGTAGACGATGCGGCCGCCGAACTGGTCGGTCCACACCCCAAGCACCAGCCGCACCAGGCTGCCGGTCAGGATCGGCGTGCCCACCAGCAGGCCGAACTGCGCATCGCTGAGGCCGAGGTCCTTTTTGATCTGCACGCCCAGGATCGAGAATATCGTCCACGCCGCGAAGCAGACGGTGAAGGAGATGGTCGAAAGCCACAGTGCGCGGGCCCGCTCTCCCGGCGTTGGCGCCGCTCCTGCCATGGCCGTTGGCGCCGCTCCTGTCATTTGCATGGTCCGCTCCGTTTGCCTGGCTTGCGCGCCAATAGGCATCACGGCGACCCGACAGAGACTTGATTCAAATCAACCAGACCGCGCCAAGTGGGCGAAATTTACGATTTTATCGCTGGAAACAATGAAAACATTGACGTCTATCGCAGTTCGTGTTGATATATATCAACAAACCGACGGCGGCTTTGCTGCCGCACCAATACCGTCGCCGCGTTGCGTAACGGAGGACGAATCGATGACCGGAGCGAACCGCTACGCCGCGTTGATCGAGCGTTCGCCGTTCTTCCAGGCCGCCGGCGCCGCCGCCATGGCCGAATTGCTGGCCGCCAGCTTCACCCAACTGCTGCCGCGCGGCGCGGTGCTATTCGAACGTGGCGATGAGCCGCAGTTCCTACACATGATTCTCGAAGGACGGATCGGCCTGCAGGCCGAGGTCGAGAACGGCGACAAGACGATGGTCGAACTGTTCGGCGCCGGCGAGCTGATCCTGGCGCCGGCGGTGGTGCTGTCGTTGCCCTGCGCGAAGGCCGTTCCCGGCGCTATGAGCAACGCGACCGCGATTGACGCCGCCGCGACCGCCGGCCGGCGTGTCCGCAGCGACGCCACCAGCAGACCGAGTACCGCCAGCGCCAGCAGGAACCCGCCCGGCACCCACATCAGCAGCCC
>JBBQOT010000214.1:0-5708 GCA_038331165.1 Acetobacterales bacterium | reverse complement strand
CGTCGCCGGTCAGCTTGTCGGCGCCGCTGCCGCCGGTGATGTTTTCGATGTTGACCAGCGTGTCTTCGTCAATGCCGCCGACGGCCACGGTGATCGGCGTGGCGCCGTTCAGGGTGGCCACCACCCCGGCCGATCTGTCGGTGTACAACACCGTGTCGATGCCGCCGCCGCCGTCGATCGAATCCTTGCCGGCATAGCCGATCAGCGTGTCGTCGAACGAGGACCCGACCAGCGTGTCGGCACCGGCCAGCACGCTCGGCCAGGCGGCGAGCGAGGCCGATTGGTTCGCGCCATAGCCCACCGCCGTTGCCCAGCCGACCGAAATGCCGGTGAGCTCATGGATGATGGCACCCAATACCGCCAGGCGAATGCCGGTGACGGTACCGCCGGTTGGCACGTTGGGGACGACGCCGCCGTAGGTGAAGCTGCCCAGTACCTCGACCGTCTCGCTGGCCGACAGAGTGATGCGAAAGCCGCCGGGCAAGACGGTGACGGTGCTCTTGCCGATCTTGGCGAAGCCGCTGAACAAATCCAGCGCCGGCAGGTTGACGGCGGACTTCGCGCTGAAATTGGCCATGGTGCACCCCTTCGCAGCGGCCGCGGGGCGCGGCCGCCGGCCACAAGGCGCCCCGGGTGCGATCATGTGCACGCCAGGGCGGCGGTGTGACGTTGGCGTGAGAAATGCAGTCCAACCGCTTACAGCACGGTGACAACGGGCAACAATCGTGGTGGTGCGTGTGTGGGAAGGTGCCGGCGGGCCGGCTTCGAAACGGGGAAATGGTGCTGCACGACAGGATTGAACTGTCGACCTCTCCCTTACCAAGGGAGTGCTCTACCACTGAGCTAGTGCAGCGCCGGACAGCGCGACGAGGCCGCCGAGCCGTGGAGCGGGTGATTAGCCGCCTGCTCGGCCCTGTGCAAGCCCCAAGCCGCTCCCGCGCGGCATCCCTGCTTGACGCCGGCCGGGCGGCTGGCCATTGCATGTGGGGCCATGGACAAGCCACCACCCTCCCCCGCCCCCGCTCCCGCCCCTCGGCTGACCGACCGCGCCCAGGCCGAGAAAGCGGCCCGTGCGGCGCGCGAGGCCGCCGCCCTGCGCGCCAATCTGCTGCGCCGCAAGCAACAACAGCGCGCCCGCGCCGGATCGGAACCCGCGCATGGCGATGCCACCGGCACGCCGCCCGCAGGCGTTAAAGACTTGAACCAGCGTTAAGACGTTGTTTCCCCGATCGGGGCATCATGACCGCCGCTCCACTGCGCGAGGCGGGAATGCCGGACCATCAACCGCCACCGGCACCCGTACCGCCGGACGACAGCCGGGATGCCAGCTCCCGCCAACTCCTGCTGGTCGGCCTCGCCCAGGCCCTCAAGCTGTTGGCCGAGCGCGTGTTGCCGCAGGCCAATACCGCCACCGAGGTCGGCGAGCTGGCGGCGCGGGCCGAGGAGATGGCCGCCACCGCATGGCGCCTCGGCGCCGCGCTCATCCCCGACCCCGACCGCGTACAGGCACTACAAGCGGAGTTCCGTTCCTTCATCGCGGAGGCAACCGCCCTCTCCGCCCGTGCGGCGCGGGCCGCGGTGGCGTGCCGTGAGGCGACCGACACGCTGGGCGCCCATGCCGCCGAGTTGACCGGCCTCGCCAACGCACCTGGCACCCCCGACCTCGCAACGCTACGCGCCCTGCTGCGTCCCGTCGTGACATCGCTGGAGCAACTGCCAGACCGCGTGGCGGCCAGCGAAGGTCTCGCCGACGACGTTGCCGCCCTCGGCCACAAGGCCGCAGCAC
Organism: Acetobacterales bacterium; assembly: GCA_038331165.1. GTDB lineage: Bacteria > Pseudomonadota > Alphaproteobacteria > Acetobacterales > Acetobacteraceae > CAMDGX01. The sequence continues at coordinate 3,922 of JBBQOT010000214.1, read as the reverse complement.
TCCGCGAACAGGCACTGGCCGCCGAGGGGCGCCGCCGCTCGGCCACCGAGGCGATGGTCGCGATCTACCGCACTCTGATGGATTTCGCCGTCGAGGCCGCCGGGATTGGACAGACGATGATGGCCGACGCCGAGCGCCTGCGCAGTTCCATCGGCGGTGTCGCCATCCACGCCAGCCGCCTGGCCAGCCCCAGCCCCAGCCCCACTGGGCCTGCGCCGAATGCCAACGCCGAAGCCCGGCTCGGCAAGGTCGTCACCCAGGGCGCGCGCATCGCAGACCGGAGTGGCGGCGCGCTCGACTGGGGGGCGGCTGCGCGGCGCGCCTGACCGGCCAGCCTCACGCCCCGGCGGTGTTGAGGTAGACGGCGTACAACGAGGTGGTACCGCAGATGAACAGCCGGTTCTTCTTGATGCCGCCGAAGCAGCAATTCGCCACCACCTCGGGAATGCGCACCTTGCCGATCAGCGTGCCGTCTGGCGCATAGCAGCGCACCCCGTCGCCGGCCGAGGTCCAGACATTGCCGTGCCGGTCCACCCGCAGCCCGTCGAACATCCCCACGTCGCAGCTGGCGAACACCTCGCCGCCCGAGATCGTGTCGCCATGCACCCGGAACACACGGATATACCGCGGAAACTGTTCGCCGTGGCTGAACCCGGTGTCGGCGATATACAGGAGCGATTCGTCGGGCGAAAACGCCAGTCCGTTCGGCTTGGCGAAATCGGTCGCCACCGCGGTCACCACCAGGCTGTCCGGTGCGATGCGATACACGTGGCACGCCCCGATCTCGCTCGGCGCCACGTCGCCCTCGTAGTCGAAGTCGATGCCGTAGCTGGGGTCGGTGAACCACAGGCTGCCGTCGGATTTTTCGACGACATCGTTGGGCGAATTCAGCCGACTGCCCTTGAAGTGGCTCGCCAGAACGGTGCGGCTGCCATCGTGTTCGGTGCGCACAACCATGCGCGTGCGGTGGTGGCAGGTCACCAACCGGCCCTGGCGATCAACCGTATTGCCGTTGGAATTGTCGGCCGGCTCGCGGAACACACTGACCGAGCCGTCGGTTTCGTCCCAGCGCATCATGCGGTTGTTCGGGATGTCCGACCACACAAGCGTGCGGTGCGCGGCGAAATAGGCCGGACCCTCGGCCCAGCGGCAGCCGGTGAACAGCGTGTCGACATGCACGTTGCCGAACACCAGCTTGCCGAAACGCGGGTCGTAGACCTCGAAGTCGTTGGTGAGCATGGATGTTCCCCCGTTGGGGCAAGACTGCGACAGCGCCAGCGCAGGGGCAAGCCAAAGCATGACCCGCCCGCGACGATGGGCTATAAAAATCCACAAAGCCCATGCGTGGCCCCGAGGAGACGCCGACATGAACGACGCGCCGCACGACCGCTTCGACGCCTACGCCATGCCGATCGAACAGATGAACGTGGCCGACCGCGCGCTGTTCCAGGCTGACGCGCACTGGTCCTGGTTCGAACGTCTGCGTCGCGAGGCCCCGGTGCATTACTGCGCCGACAGCGAGTTCGGCCCGTACTGGTCGGTCACCAAGTATAAGGACATCATGGCGGTCGACACCAACCACCATGTCTATTCCTCGCTCTCCACCCTGGGCGGCATCTCGATCGCCGACCAACGCGCCGACTTCCCGCTGCCGATGTTCATCGCCATGGACCCACCGCAGCACGACGCCCAGCGCCTGGCCGTCAGCCCGATCGTCGCGCCAACCAACCTCGCCTTGCTGGAGGGCGTCATCCGCGAGCGTGCCCAGACCATCCTCGATGCCCTGCCGCGCGGCGAGGCGTTCGACTTTGTCGATCGCGTGTCGATCGAGCTGACTACGCAGATGCTCGCCACCCTGTTCGACTTCCCCTTCGAAGACCGCCGCAAGCTCACCCGCTGGTCCGATGTCGCCACCGCGGTGCCCGGCGGCGGCATCGTCGACAGCGAGGAACAGCGCCAGGCCGAGTTGCGTGAATGCGCCGGCTATTTCATGGGCCTGTGGAACCAGCGCGTGAACGCGCCGCCGCGCGGCGACCTGATCTCGATGCTCGCCCACAACGACGCCACGCGGAACATGTCGCCGCAGGAGTTCCTCGGCAACATCATCCTGCTGATCGTGGGCGGCAACGACACCACCCGCAATTCGCTCACCGGCGGGCTCTATGCCTTCAGCAAGTTCCCCGCCGAGTGGGCCAAGCTGAAGGCCAACCCCGCGCTGATGGACAGCACGGTGCCCGAGATCATCCGCTGGCAGACCCCGCTGGCCCATATGCGCCGCACCGCGCTGGCCGACGCCGAGTTGGGCGGCAAGCAGATCAAGAAGGGCGACAAGGTGATCATGTGGTACGTCTCGGGCAACCGCGACGAGGCGGTGATCGAAAACCCGAACGCCCTGGTCGTCGATCGCAAACGCCCGCGCCAGCATCTATCCTTCGGCTTCGGTATCCATCGCTGCGTCGGCAACCGCCTGGCCGAGATGCAGCTGCGCATCGTCTGGGAGGAAATCATCAAACGCGGCATGGAGATCGAAGTGCTGGAGGAGCCGCAGCGGGTCTACTCGGCCTTCATCAAGGGCTATACCGGCATGAAGGTGAAGATCGCCGCCTGATACCAACCATCCATGGGATTGACCGATCCAGAAAGGCAAGGCCAGGGCTCTGCCCTGGAACCGCCAAAGGCCGACGGCCTTTGGCAACCCCTTTTATTTGAAAAGTATGAGGTCCAGGGGGCTCGGCCCCTGGTGGGTTCAGGGCAAAGCCCTGGCCTTTCCTAGACATGGGTCACGCCAAACGGTGATCGGTATGAACGGCGTCCGGGCTATCGCGCCGCCATCCCGGCCGGCGCGCCCGCGATCAACGCCGCCCGACGCGCGCGCCGCGTCTGCAACAACCACGCCCACGCCCCCAGCAACGCCGCCCCCGCCGCCGTCAGCCCCAAATCCAACAACCAGCTTCCCGGTGCCAGCGCCAGCAATTGCGTCGCCGCGAAGGACAAGAACAGGCCAAGGCAGAACACCTCCAGGCTGTGCCGCCCGATCATCGCCAACCAGGCCGCGGCGCCCCTGTGCATCCACCACCCGTCGCGCGGCACGAAGCGCGCCACCAGCCAGGCCAGTGCGAGAGTATGCAGCAGCGCCGTCAGTGGCAGGTCGGTCTTGCGCGTGATCCACGTCGGTTCGGTGAACGGTGCCGCCCAGGGTAATCCGTCATACAGCGCCAGCCGGGTCAGTGCTGCGCCGGCAACCAGCAGCACCGCAGCAGCGGTCGCCAACCGGTCCCAGCCCGAGGGCAAGGACAGTGCACTTCCGCGCAGCAGCGCGCGCCGCCCCAACCACGCGCCGCCAAGGAACAGCAACTGCCAGGCCAGGGGATCGAACTCCACCCCCGGGATCCCGATTCCCGTCACCTGCACCACCGTATACACGCCCAGCGGCAGCAGAATCGCCCGTTCGCCGACTCGTGCCCATAGCCAGGCGAATCCGGGCAGCAACAGCATCCCCCAAACGAAGGTCGGCAGGATGCCCATGAAGGCGGGCTGGTGCAGCATCAACAGGATGGCCGGAAGCACCTCCAGCGGCGTCGTCAGAGCCCGCCCCCAGCCCAACTTGTCGCTGATCCCGGGCAGCACGGTCAGGCAGCCAACCGCCACCATCAGGCCGAACAGCGCGAACACCAGCAAATGCGTGCGGTACAGCCGCACCGCCCGCCCCAGCATGTCCAGCGCCGCCGCTGCCCACCCACTGCGCGCCTGTTTGAACGCGAACACGCTCCCCAGGGTGAAGCCGGACAGCAGCACAAACAGCTCGGAACTATCGGAAAAACCCCAATTGCTGTGGATCACCCACCCGCCAACGAACGAAAGCCCGATATGCTTGGCGAAAATGCTGAGCTGAAGCACCCCCTTGACGATGTCCAGCCGCTGG
>JBBQOT010000213.1:0-5716 GCA_038331165.1 Acetobacterales bacterium | reverse complement strand
CCCCCGGCCCGGGACCCCCCCACCCCGAAGCCGAAATACAGCGACGGCGCGGGCATGTAGGCGTAGGGCCGTGGCGCGTAATAGACCGGCGGTGGGGCGTAGTAGGCCGGCGGCAGGGCATAGTAGGCGTGAGGGCGCCAGTGGGGGTAGGAATGCGGCTGCGGCCGCCAATGCGGGCGCTCATAGCCGCCGCCGCGGCCGCCGTAGCCGCGGTCACCGCCGTAGCCGCCGTCGCCACCGTAGCCGTTGCGGTGCGGGCCGCCCGCGTGCGCTGCGGGAACGGCCGCCAACACCGCGACGGCGCCGACGGCGGCCAGGATGATCGAACGAGCCTGCATGGAAGCCTCCTGCTGCGGCCGACGGCCGGCTGCGACGGGATTTGTGGGCGCCGCTGATGGCGGAAATAGGGTCGCTGGTGTGGCGGGATGGTGGCAGCACGGCAGAGTGATGCAAATTTCCCCGTTTCGGCGGCTGACCGATTGATTTTCCAACTGTAGCGCGTGCATGATTCTGCTATTGCGGCGGCTTCGGCAAAGCGGATGGCGGAATGGATGTATGGCGGATCATCAAGCGGCAGGCGCGGGCGGCGGTGGCGCCGGTGGTATTCCTGTCGCTGACCGGCTATTTCGGCTGGCATGCCTCCCAGGGTGAGCGCGGGCTGGTGATCTATGCCGAGCGCCAGAAAGACCTGGTGCTGGCCCGCGCCCAACTCGATCGCGCCCAGGCCGAGGTGGCGCTGTGGGAGCGGCGGGTGGCGGGGCTGCGCGGTGCGCGGCTGGACGCCGATGCGCTGGACGAACGGGCGCGCGCCATGCTGAACGCCAGCGACCCCAACGATGTGGTGCTAATGTATCCGAACGGGCAGAAGCTGTTCTGAGGCCAGACGCCGCACGCCCCGCCGCGGCAAAGCCGTCCTGGCGTAGACCGGCAATGCTGGTGCTAAATTGACCCTCCATCGGTAATTTTCGTGCGCCGAAGCGCGGTTTTGCGTAACGGGTGGTGCGGCGATGCGGTGCGGCGTGTCCATGGTTCAAGCGGTTAACTGAAACTCAGTTAACAACGTCTATTGCATTGCACAATAAGGCTAATTTGCCACACGGCGCTTGCCGGGCGGGGCTGGTGAGGCTAGGTCAGTGGCGTGACGACCCGTCCTACCCCGATGTTTCTATACGGAGGCAGCGCGATGGCCCAAGCAGCGAAACCGGCCGAGGCGGGCAAACGGGCGAAATCGCGAGCAGTTGGAACCAAGGGGGCGGGGGCGAAAAACGGCACCAACCAGCCCGGCTTGCCGCAGGAGCAATTGCTGCGCGCCTATCGCGACATGCTGCTGATCCGCCGCTTCGAGGAGAAGGCCGGACAGCTCTATGGCATGGGGCTGATCGGCGGCTTCTGCCATTTGTATATCGGTCAGGAGGCCGTGGTGGTCGGCATCCAGCTTGCCCTGGGCGAGGGCGACCAAGTGATCACCTCGTACCGCGACCACGGCCACATGCTGGCCACCGGCATGGAGGCGCGCGGCGTGATGGCGGAGCTGACCGGGCGCGCGGGCGGCTATTCGCGCGGCAAGGGCGGCTCGATGCACATGTTCAGCAAGGAGCGGAATTTTTTCGGCGGCCACGGCATTGTCGGCGCGCAGGTGAGCCTGGGCACCGGGCTGGCCTTCAGCAACCATTTCCGCGGCAACGACCGGGTGTGCGTGACCTATTTCGGCGATGGCGCCAGCAACCAGGGCCAGGTGTTCGAGAGCTTCAACCTCGCCGCCCTGATGAAGCTGCCCTGCATCTATGTGATCGAGAACAACAAATACGGCATGGGCACCTCGGTCGACCGGGCGACGGCCAGCCATGACCTGTCGCAGAACGGCGCGCCCTGGGGCATTCCGGGCGTCCAGGTCGACGGCATGGACGTGGAGGCGATGTACGCCGCCGCCGAGGTGGCGGTGGCACATTGCCGCGCCGGCAAGGGGCCGTACTTGCTGGAGGTCAAGACCTATCGCTACCGCGGCCATTCCATGTCCGACCCGGGCCGCTACCGCTCACGCGAGGAGGTGCAGAAAATGCGCACCGAGCGCGACTGCATCGAGAGCGCGCGCCACCGGCTTGAGGCAATGGGCGTGGCTGAGGGCGCGTTCAAGGCGATCGACGACGAGGTCAAGCGCATCGTGCAGGACAGCGCTGATTTCGCCCAGGCCAGCCCCGAGCCCGACCCGAAGGAATTGTGGACCGACATCCTGGTGGAGCACTGAGCGGTGGGCGCGCAAATCCTGATGCCGGCGCTGTCGCCGACCATGACCGAGGGCAAGCTGTCGCGCTGGCTCAAGAATGTGGGCGACATCATCAAGGCCGGCGACGTGCTGGCCGAAATCGAGACCGACAAGGCGACCATGGAGGTGGAAGCGGTCGATGAAGGCACGCTGGCGCGCATCCTGGTGGCCGAGGGCACCGAGGGCGTGGCGGTGAACACCCCGATTGCGGAACTGGCCGGCGAGGGGGGCGCGCAAGCCGCGTCGCCGCCGGTGCCGATGGCCATACCGGTTGCCGCACCGGCGCCCCAGGTCGTGGCTGCCGCCGCAGCTTTGCCCGAGGACCGCGACTGGGGCCCGGCGGCACCGCTGACCGTGCGCGAGGCGCTGCGCGATGCCATAACCGTCGAGATGCGCGCCGACGGCAACGTTTTCCTGCTGGGCGAGGAGGTGGCGCAGTACCAGGGCGCCTACAAGATCAGCCAGGGATTGCTGGAGGAGTTCGGCGACAAACGGGTCATCGACACGCCCATTACGGAGCATGGCTTCGCAGGCATGGCTGTGGGTGCGGCGATGAACGGCCTGCGCCCGATCGTCGAGTTCATGACCTTCAACTTCGCCATGCAGGCGATGGACCAGATCATCAACTCGGCGGCCAAGACGCTGTATATGTCGGGCGGCCAGATGGGTTGCCCCATCGTCTTCCGCGGCCCGAACGGGGCTGCCAGCCGCGTTGGGGCCCAGCACAGCCAGTGCTTTGCCAGCTGGTACTCACACATCCCCGGGCTGAAGGTGGTGGCCCCTTGGTCGTCGGCCGACGCCAAGGGCCTTTTGCGCGCCGCCATCCGCGATCCCAACCCGGTGGTTTTCCTGGAGAACGAGATCCTCTACGGGCAATCGTTCGACTGCCCGACCGACCCTGATTTCGTGCTGCCGATCGGCCGCGCCAAGGTCGAGCGGGTGGGAAAACATGTCACGCTGGTGGCCTTCTCCGTCATGGTCGGCGTGGCGATGAAGGCGGCCGAGGCGCTGGCCGCCGAGGGCATCGAGGCCGAGGTGATCAACCTGCGCACCCTGCGCCCGCTCGATATCGGCACGGTCGTCGACAGCGTGAAGAAGACCAACCACATCGTCACCGTCGAGGAGGGCTGGCCCTTTGCCGGCATCGGCGCCGAGGTGAACATGCAGGTGATCGAGCAGTGCTTCGACTGGCTCGACGCACCGCCGGTGCGGGTGCACGGCGCCGACGTGCCGCTGCCCTACGCCGCCAACCTTGAGAAGCTCGCGCTGCCGCAACCCGACTGGGTGGTGGCCGCGGTGCGCCGCATCGTCTGAGAGCAGGGAGCGAACCCGCCATGGCCACCAATATCCTCATGCCCGCGCTGAGCCCGACCATGACCGAGGGCACGCTGGCGCGCTGGCTGAAGAAAGAGGGCGACACGGTGCGCGCCGGCGATGTGATTGCGGAAATTGAAACCGATAAGGCGACCATGGAAGTGGAAGCGGTCGATGAGGGCGTGATCGGGCGCTTGCTGGTCGCCGACGGCACCGAGGGGGTAAAGGTCAACCAGCCGATCGCCATCCTGGTCGAACCCGGCGAGGCGGTGCCGGCCGCCGGCGCCGCGCAACCCGCTCAGGTGGCTGCTCCGGCCCCGGCCGCCGCTGCCGCCGCGCCCGCCGTCGTCGCACCCGCGCCCGCGGCGTCGCCAGCACCCGCCGCGATACTTGGCGGCGAGCGTGTTGTCGCTTCACCGCTGGCCCGGCGCATGGCGCAGCAGGCCGGCCTCGACCTGTCCAAGCTGGCGGGCTCCGGTCCTGGCGGGCGCATCGTGCGCGCCGACGTGGAGGCCGCGGCCAAGGGCGGCGTTGCCATAGAAGTCGCCGCCGTGCCCGCGCCCGTTGCAGCACCCGCTCCGGCGGCACCGCGCGGCCCGGCGCCGGCCATCACCGCGCCGCACAAGCTGGTGCCGCACAGTTCCATCCGCCGGGTGATCGCCCGCCGCCTGACGGAGGCGAAGTCGACCATCCCACATTTCTACGTCTCGATGGACATCGATGCCGACGCGCTGTGGAAGCTGGGCGAGGACCTCAACGCCCGCAGCCCGAAGGACGGCGATGGCCGCTACGTCATCACGCTGAACGACCTGGTGATCAAGGCCGCCGCCCGCACGCTGCGCCGCATGCCCACGGTCAACGCCGCCTGGACCGACGATGCGACCGTGCTGTTCGACGATGTCGACATCTCGGTGGCTGTCGCCATCCCCGACGGGCTGATCACGCCGATCATCCGCCGCGCCGACCAGAAGGGGTTGCAGACGATCAGCGCCGAGATGCGCGACCTCGCCGCACGGGCCAAGGCCGGCAAGCTGAAGCCGGAGGAGTTCCAGGGCGGCGGCTTCTCGATCTCCAACATGGGCATGTTCGGGGTGAGCCACTTCAGCGCCATCATCAACCCGCCCCAGGCCGCCATCCTCGCCGTCGGCGCCGCCGCCCCGAAACCCGTCGTCAAGGACGGCGCGCTGGCCATCGCCCGGGTGATGACCTGCACCCTGTCGTGCGATCACCGGGTGGTCGATGGCGCGATGGGCGCGGCTTGGCTGCGCGAGTTCAAGCGGCTGTGCGAGGACCCGCTCGGCCTGCTGCTGTGAGCAGCCTGCCCACTGGCGTCACCATCCGCGACGCGGTGCCCGGCGACGAGGGGCTGGTCGCGCATTTCGTGCGCCAATTGGCCATCTACGAAAAGATGGAGCACCTCGCCACCGGCACGCCTGAGATGTTCGCCCGGGCCCTGTTCGGCACGCCGCCGCGCGTGTTCGCGCTGCTGATTGCGCATGAGGCCACGCCGATTGGCCTCGCCCTCTACTACTTCAATTTCTCCACCTTCATGGCCCAACCAGGCCTCTACCTCGAAGACATCTACGTCGATCCCGCCCACCGCAACCGCGGCATCGGTCGCGCTGTGTTTCGCGTCTTGGCATCACGCGCGCTCGACCAGGGTTGCGCGCGCATGGAATGGTCGGTGCTGGATTGGAACGCGCCCTCGATTGCCTTTTACCGGTCGCTCGGCGCGGTGGGCATGGAGGACTGGACGGTGCAACGCCTGCAAGGCGAGACGCTGGCGCGCGTGGCGGGGCGATAGGGCAAGCCAGAAAGAAAATGGCCACAAAGACTTAAAGACACGAAGAAGTGAGTCCGAGCAAGAAGGTATTGCGGCGGGTTGAGAACCGATTTCGACCCGCATGAAATAGTGAGATATAAAGAGAATACCCACCCAACACGGTGATCCTGAAAATCCGTCCTGTTCTCCCTTCTCCACCTCTTGCTTCTTTGTGCCTTTGTGCCTTTGTGGCCGTTTTCTTTCTTGCCTGTTCCAGCAGCCAAATGCCGGTAACCAACCGACCCGAGAGGATTCCCCCCAATGGCCGACCAGCAATTCGACTTGATCGTGCTCGGCGGCGGCCCCGGCGGCTATGT
>JBBQOT010000212.1:0-5725 GCA_038331165.1 Acetobacterales bacterium | reverse complement strand
CTGATCGCTGCCGTTGAGCGGTTTCGCGACCGGTTGTAGCGGCAAGTCCAGGGGCTTTGCCCCCTGGACCCTCACTCGTGGAGACAAGACATGCGCGTCGGCGTGATCGGTCTGGGCACCATGGGCATGGGGGCGGCGCTGAACCTGGTGAAGGCCGGGCACGACGTGCATGGCTGCGACCTGCGCGAGGCGGTGCGGGCTGAGTTGATCGCCGCCGGCGGTCATGCGGCCGCTCGCGCCTGCGACCTGCCGGCCGGGCTCGATGCCGTTGTGGTGTTCGTGGTCAACGCCGCCCAGGCCGATAGCGTGCTGTTCGGCCAGGAAGGGTGCGTGGCCCGGCTGGAGGCGGGCGCCGTGGTGCTGTGCTGCACCACTGTGGCGCCCGAGACCGCGCGCACGCTGGGCGAGCGGCTGAATTCCGCCGGGCTGCTGATGCTCGACGCGCCGGTTTCCGGCGGCAAGGTGGCGGCCCATGGCGGCAGCATGACGGTGATGGCCTCGGGGTCCGAGGCCGCCTTCGCCCGCGCCCAGCCGGTGCTCGATGCCATCGCCGGCAAGCTGTGGCGCCTGGGCGATGACGTGGGCATCGGCAGCACGGTGAAAATGGTGAACCAGTTGCTGGCCGGGGTGCACATCGCCGCCGCCGCCGAGGCGATGGCGCTGGGCATCCGCGCCGGCGCCGACCCGCAGACGCTGTTCGACGTCATCTCGACCTCCGCCGGATCGTCGTGGATGTTCCAGAACCGGGTGCCGCACATCCTGGCCGGCGACGACACGCCGCTATCGGCGGTGAACATTTTCGTCAAGGACCTCGGCATCGTGCTCGACCAGGCCCGCGCGCTGACCTTTCCCCTGCCGATGGCCTCGGCGGCGCACCAGTTGTTCCTCGCTGCCGCCGCAGCCGGCCATGGCGGGCGCGACGATGCCTTCGTGATCCGCTTCTGGGAGTCACTGGCGGGGATCGCGCTGCCGGAGAAGAAAGCCTAGCTGCCCTACACCAGCCGCCGGAATTGACGACCGATCCCAGGCAAGCATGGGGCGCCGCCCTATAAGCGCTAGGATAAGGGAGGCTGGGCGCTGCCCAGACCCGCCAGGGGCCAAGCCCCTGGACCTTTACTTACAAGAATAGTTTATAATTACAAATAGTTGAAAGTTTGGGACCGCCAAGAGTTTCCTGGCTGCGCCAGCAGCACCAGATTGATACACGGCTTCGACTGATGGCCGCTGGCACGGCCACTAAAGATAATGGGATCAAAGGGTCTTCGGCCCTTGGCGGGTCCAGGGCGACGCCCTGGCCTTGTCTTCGCTGGATCGGTCGTCATTGCCGACGGCTGATACTAGTCGAACGCCGGCACGTTGCGCGCCAGCCCGCCGAACAGGTCGAGCATGCGCTCACGCCAGCCATGCACCGGGTCGGCATTGTCCAACAGGCGGAACGGGCTGGTGCAGCGCGCCCACTGGAACGCGCCGAACACCGCATGGTCGGCATAGTCAGGCTCGGCGCCACCGAGGAAATCCTGTGCCGCGACCACCTGGCGCAGCGGTGTCAGCAGGGCGCGGAACACCGGCAGCTGAGCGTCGCGATCCGCTGTCACCTGCGCCAGGGTCATGCCGAAGCGGCGCTCGCGATCGGCGATGAAGTAGCGGCGGCCGGTTTCGTCCAACAGGGCCGGAATATCGGACACGATCAGCCGCACCAGCGCCGGGTGCAACACCGCGTTGGTCCAGGCCAGCACGAAGCGCCGCGCCGCCGCCTCGCCATGGAACAGCGACGGCGCGTTCGGATAGGTGGCATCGAGATACTCGGCGATCGGCGTGGAATCGTGCACCACGCGGTCGCCGTCGACCAGCACCGGCACCCTGTCGGTTCCGGCGAAGGCGAGGCGGTCGGTCTCGGTGAAGCGCCATGGCACCACCTCCGCCTCCAGCCCCTTGTGGGCCAGCGCCATGCGGGTGCGCCAGCAATAGGGGCTGAAGCGGCGGGCGGGATCCTCGCCGACGAGTTCATAAAGCTGGCGGGTCATGGCGGCATCCCTGCTGGCGACGTGGCGGGCGGCGCCCCCCGGTGATAGCGATGCATTATGAACCCGGGGGCAAACGGCGCAATGCGCGGCTTCGTGCGGCCGGCCCTGGCCGGGGCGGCGGCCACCTGCGCCGGCAACGGGCTGGCGCGCTTTGCCTATGTGCCGATCTTCCCGGCGATGGTGGGCGCCGGCTGGGTCGATGGCGGCGGCGCCGGGCTGCTGGGGGCGGCGGCCCTGGGCGGCTATCTGGTGGGCACGTTGGGCGGGCGCGTGGTGGCGCGGTGGATCGGCGTGCCGCGCACGCTCGACCTCGGCATGGCGCTGGTGGTGCTGGCGCTGGCGGCCTGTGCGTGGAACGGCGGGTTTGCCTGGTTGATGGGCTGGCGCGCAATGGCCGGGGTGGCCGGCGGGCTGCTGATGGCGCTGGCGGGGCCGGCGACGCAGGCCAGCGTGGCGCCGGGCCGGCGCGGCACCGCCGGTGGGCTGGTGATCGCCGGCGTCGGCATCGGCATCGTCACCGGGGCGCTGCTGGTGCCCGCCCTGCTGCCGCACGGGCTTCCGGCGACGTGGCTGGGGCTCGCGGGTCTGGTCGCGGCGCTGTGGCTGGCGGTGCGCCGGCATTGGCCCGACATGGACCTGCGCGGTGCCGCCGCCCAGCCGCCGCCCCGGGCGTGGCTGCTGCTGGGCACATACGGTCTGCACAGTGCCGGGATGGTGCCGCCGATGGTCTACCTCGCCGACCTCGCCGCACGCGGGCGTGGGCTGGGGGTGACGGCCGGCGCGATGGCCTGGCTGCTGTTCGGCCTGGGCGGCATCGCCGGCGGCGTGCTGAGCGGCAGGGTGGTGGACCGCATCGGCGGACGACCGGCGCTGCTGCTGTGGCTGGGGGTCCAGGTGGTCGCCCTGGCGCTCGCCCTGGTGCCCAGCGGCACCGCGGTGCTTGCCTCGGCGGTGGTCGCCGGCTTCGCGGCCGTCGGGGTCACCACGGTCACGCTGTCGGTTTGCCGCGAGATCGCGCCGGCGCAGTCGGCGGCACTGTGGGTGCGGGCGACCGCGGTATTCGGCATCGTTCAGACCAGCGTGGCCTTTGCCGCAGCACCCCTGTTCGCCGCCACCGGCGAGAGCCATGGCGCGGTATTCGCCGTGGGGCTGGTGAGTTCGGCGGCGGCAGTGGCCGCGGCGGTGGCGCTGGCGCGAATGCCGACGCGGCTGGCCGATCAGGGATGAAGGTAGGCAAGGCCAGGGCTCTGCCCTGGACCCGCCAAAGGCCGCCGGCCTTTGGAAACCAATTTTATTTCAACAAGATGAGGTCCAGGGGCTCGGCCCCTGGCGGGTCTGGGCAGCGCCCAGCCTAACTTAATCTTCGCGCCCTCAGGGCAACGCCCTGGCCTTACCCTATCTCACCAGGAACCGATCGCATAAACCCCAGTCATCACCGCCACGACGCGACATCTTCCATCGGGAAGATCGGCCGCGGTACCCGCTGCCACGGCAGCCCCTTCACGTCGGACTGGCCGGGGCCGCGCGTGTCCACGCGAATGACCTGCGAGGCGATCGGCGCGAAGAACTGAAAATTCGACGCGGTCTTCAGCACCGCCATCTGGTAGTCGGCCGGCTCGATGCCGAAGGCGCGATAGACGTCGGGCACGTTTCCAGCCGCCCCGGTGCGCTCGGTGACGAACAGGGTCACCGGCCCGATGTCGAAGACGACCGTGATCCCCTGGTCGAATTCCGGTTGCTGGAACACCGCCACCTTCACCTTTCCCGGCGCCACCAATCGCACCCGGCCGGTCACGGTCAGCGGGGTGAAGAATTCCGGGCAGGAATCGCCGCCCACCGGCAGCGTCACCGCCGCGCCCTCTCCGGCCTCGGCCAGCCGCCGTGCGGTCGCCGGCGAGATCAGCGGGATCAGCGCGCGGCCGGCGATGCCCTGGCGCAGGATCGATTCGAGGATCAGGTTGCTGTCGCCCGCGCTGCCGCCGAATACCGTGTCGCCGGTATCGCTCAGCACCACCACGCCGCGCGGCGCGGCATCGGCCTGGCGCACCGCTTCGTCGATCGCCACAGCCTGCTTGACCATGAAGCGCTCGCGCCGCGCCCAGGCGAAATCGGCGGACTCCTCGGCCAGCCTTTCCGCCAGCGCCGGATCGCCATCGGTGGTGACGATGGTCGCCCAGCCGCCCTCGGCGACATCGAGCCACGGCTGCATCGGGCAGGGCGACACCTGGAGCACTCTCGCGTCGGCCTCCATCGCGCGCGCCTGGTCGAACCATTCCTTCATCGGGCCGTGCGCGGTGAGGTACTGTTCCTGGTGGGTGATCAGCCGCAGCTTGCGCCAGGCGATCACCGGCTTCACTTCGCCGCGCAGCATGCGCACCAGCAGCGCGCCGGACAGCCGGCCCGTGTCGTAGGTGTCGTGCGGCTGGGTGCGATGGCCGATAATCGCGGTGCTGTGCGCCACCATCTGGTGGCTGACGTTGGCGTGGTGGTCGAGCGTCAGCAGGATCGGCACATCCGGCCCCAGCACGGCGCGTGCGATGCCGAGTTGCGCGCCCTCCACGTCGTCGACACCCTCGGCGCTGCAGGCGCCGTGCAGGTGGGCAACCAGGGCGTCGATGGGGCCGGCATCGCGCAGGCCGGTGCCGATGCGTTCCTCGAAGAACAACCGGGATTCGGTGTCGATGCGCCCGCCGGCCATCGCCCAGGCCGAGATGATCGGCACCCAGTCGGCGTTCATGCCGGTCTCGGTCACCGCATCGATCATACCGCCGACCTGGCCGCGTCCGGCCATGCGGGTGAGGATCGCCGCGCCTTCGATGATGCCGAACTGGCGGAACCCGTCGAGCGTGGTGGGCACCGGGTTGAAGTCGTTAGTTTCCTGGCCGATATGGATCACCGCGACGCGCATCTGCCTCTCCCGCTAAGTGCGGGGATCATGGCGCGATGCGCGGCGCAGCGAAACCGCGCTAACGCGCGCGGCGGCGGAGCAAGGTCATTCCGGCAAGCCCAACGCCGAGCAACGCCATCGAGGCCGGCTCCGGCACGGTGTTCGGGGCCTGGGTGATCACGGTGCCGGAGAAGCTAGTGTTGCCGGCTCCCTGGCCAGTCAAGGTCATGATGGCCGGAGTGTCGGCGAAACCGGTGAAATGCATGGTGCCCGAGCCGGCAATGATGATCGTGCCGAGTTGGTTCCCGCTGGCAGGAATCTGAGTGACCTGGAAGGTCGCGAGATCGAAGGAGGCGGCGCTGCCGACCTCGGCGAAGCTGAGAAAGCCGCTGACCGGCAAGGCGGGATTAATGAGTGTCTGAGTTCCCACGTTGAACGACAACAGGTCCTTGATCGCGCCGCAACCGCCCAGGGCCAGCGATGGGCAGTTGAACAAGGGCGTGGTGAACACAAGGAAGGCACCACCGGTGGTATTGGAGACGCCGAGCGTGCCCGCTACGCCGGGGCTGGCCAGACCGAGGGTGAAGAAATCGACCCCGGTCGCACTGGACAGGTCCGCTCCGCCCAGCGGGTCGACGCCGCCGAAGAAGTCGATATTGCTGCCCGTCGGAATCGCCGGCAGTGCCTGGGCTGGGGCGGCGGCAAGCAATGCCGCGCCGAAAAGGGCCGCGGTGAGCGCTGCGCGGGGCGACTCAGCGCGCAATGCAAGGCCCCGTGTGATGCTCGTCCGCACTGCGCAGGAGCGGTTTGATGC
>JBBQOT010000211.1:0-5726 GCA_038331165.1 Acetobacterales bacterium | reverse complement strand
CGCCGCCGACGGCCTGCATGAACTGAACCTCGCCGTCGATGGGCTGCAATGCGGCGCCTGCGTCTGGTTGATCGAATCGGTGCTGGGTCGCGACCCCAGCGTGACGGCCGCGCGGGTGAACATGACCACCCGCCGGCTGCGTCTGGCCTGGACCGGCGCGCCCGAACACGGCGCGGCACTGGTCGGGCGCATCGAGAGCCTGGGCTACCGGCTGGTGCCGTTCGACCCCGCCTGCCTCGCCGCGGCGCAGGACCGCACCGGCCGCGACCTGTTGCGCGCCCTGGCGGTTGCCGGTTTCGCCGCCGCCAACGTCATGCTGCCGGCGATTGCCATCTGGATCGGCCTGGTCTCCGACATGGGGCCGGCCACGCGCGCGCTGCTGCACTGGGTCAGTGCGGCCATCGCCCTGCCGGCGATCATCTATGCCGTGCGGCCGTTCTGGCGCTCCGCCTGGGGCGCGCTGCGCCAGGGCCGCACCAACATGGACGTGCCGATCGCCGTCGGGGTGACGCTGGTCACCGGCATGAGCTTGGTGCAGACCATCAACCATGCGGAGCACGCCTATTTCGACAGCGCGGTGGCGCTCCTGTTCTTCCTGCTGATCGGCCGGGTGCTGGACCACTACGCCCGCGCCCATGCCCGTGCGGCCGCCGAACAGCTGATCGCGCTGCAACAGAGCGATGTCGGCGTCCTGGAGCCCGACGGCACCCTCGTGCGCCGCGACGCCGCTTCGGTTGCTGCCGGCAGCCGCATTCTGGTGGCGCCGGGCGAGCGCATCGGCGTGGACGGCACCATCGAGCACGGCGACGGCTTGCTCGACACCGCGCTGGTCACCGGCGAGAGCCTGCCGGTGGCGGCCGCGCCCGGCAGCCGGGTGTTCGCCGGCACGCTGAATCTCGGCGGCCCGATCACCGTGCGCGCCGCGGCCACCGGCGGTGCCACGCTGCTGGCCGAATGCGTGCGGCTGATGGACGCCGCCGAGGCGCGGCGCAGCCGGTTCGTGCGGTTCGCCGACCGCGTGGCGCGGCGCTATGCCCCGGTGGTGCACCTGGCCGCAGCGCTGACCTTCCTGTGGTGGTGGGGCATCCAGGGCATGGCGCTGGCCGACGCGCTGCTGATCGCCGCCGCGGTGCTGATCATCACCTGCCCTTGCGCGCTGGCGCTGGCGGTGCCGGCGGTGCAGGTGATCGGCACCGGCCGGCTGTTCCGCCGCGGCGTGCTGGTGAAGTCGCCGACGGCACTGGAACGCTTGGCCGAGATCGACACAGTGGTGTTCGACAAGACCGGCACGCTGACCGACCCCGCGTTGCACCTGGTCTCCACGCACGCGCCCGACACGCTGCGCCTGGCTGCCAGCCTGGCCGTTGCCAGCCGCCATCCGCTGGCCCGCGCGCTTGCCGCCGCCGCGGGCCCGGTGGTGCCGGCCGGGGATGTGCACGAAACCGTCGGCGCCGGGCTGCACCATGGCGCGATCCGCCTTGGCAGCGCCGTCTTTGCCGGGGGCGCGGCCACTGCCACCACCCCGGCGCTCTATCTCGCCCGCCCGGGTTTCGCTGTGGAGCGCTTCGATTTCGCCGAATGCCTGCGCCCGGACACCGCGGCGACCATCGCGGCACTGGCGGCGCTGGGCCTGGAGGTGCGGCTGCTCTCCGGCGACCGCGAACCGGCCGTGGCCAGCGCCGCCGTCGGGGCCGGTATCACACACTGGCGCGCCGGTTGCTCGCCGGTCGACAAGGTCGCCGCCATCGAGGCGCTGCAGGCCGCGGGCCGCCGCGTGCTGATGGTCGGCGACGGCCTGAACGACGGCCCTTGCCTGGCTGCCGCCCATGTTTCGATCTCACCCTCCACCGCCGCCGAAATCAGCCAGAATGCCGCCGACGTGGTGTTCCAGGGCATATCGCTGGCCGCCGTCGCCGACACCATCCGCACCGCCCGCCGCATGCGTGCGCTGTGCCGGCAGAACATCGCGCTATCGTTGGGCTACAACCTGCTGATGGTGCCGGTGGCGATCGCCGGCCTTGTCACCCCCTGGCTGGCGGCGCTGGCCATGTCGACCTCCTCGCTGCTGGTCATCGGCAACAGCTTTCGCCTGCGGTCGCTGCGATGACCTCGATCCTGTGGCTGATCGCGCTGAGCGTATTCCTCGGCGCCGGCGGCCTGGCGCTGTTCCTGTGGGCGAGCCGCAGCGGCCAGTACGACGACATGGAGGGCGCGGCCCGGCGCATTCTGTTCGATGATGACAAGCCGTAAAAAGAGCGAGCAAGAAAGCGGCCACAAAGGCACAAAGACACTAAGAAACAAGGCAAGGGAGAAGGTATAATACTAATCGCTGTTTGGGATGTCCCATGGCCAAGAAAGGCCAGGGCTTCGCGCCGCAACGGCAAAGCCCTGGCCTTGGCTTTTTCTATCGGTCAATCAATAGAGGGGTTGGTATTACTTCTTCCTTCTATCCTACTTCGTGTCTTTGCGCCTTCGTGGCCGCTTTCTAACTTTGGCTCGCCTCACCCCGAAAACCGATAGATCGTCTCCGAGCGGAATACCATCCCCAGCCGCAGCACCGTGGAGGAAAATTCCTTCCGGTTCGGTGCATTCGGCACGTGCTGCGTCTCCAGACACACCGCCTCATGCCGCCGGCCGCTCAGGGAGTTCGCGGTATAGAGCTGGATCGCCGGTTCCGTGGTGTGCACATCCATCGCCAGTCCGCCCAGCGCCAGCCGCGCCACCCAGCGTGGTGCCAGGGTCGGGGCAGGGGACAGCAGGTAGGTATGGTCGTAGCCGCCGGCCAGGCGCAGCTGGGGATCGGCCTCGTTGATGCGCGCGCCCAGCAACCGTGGCGTGCGCAAGTCGAACGGCGTTCCGGCAACGGGGCAGGGCGGCCCGGTTTGGATCAGCCCTGGCCCGACTGGCACGAAGGCATCGCCGGCGATCGTCATGCTGTGGCCGAGCACATCACCCGCGCCGGCGAGGTTGAAATAGGCATGGTTGGTCAGGTTCAGAACCGTCGGCGCATCGGTGGTTGCCGTGTATTCGATGGCCAGCGCCCGCCCGTCGCGCAGCGAGAACCGCACCGCCACCGCCAGCCGGCCGGGAAACCCCTGGTCGCCATCCGGGCTGGTGTGGCGCATCACCACCGCCGCACCATAGGCATGCGCCTGCCACACCGCGCGCTCGAACCCCGGGGCCCCGCCGTGCAGGCAGGCGCCGCTGTCGTTGTCGGTCAGCCGGTGTTCTCGCCCGTCGAGCGTGAACCGCGCCCCTTCGATCCGCCCGGCGAACCGCCCCACCGTGGCGCCGAGATAGGCCGGTTCAGCCTCCCACCCCGCCATATCGGGGCAGCCCAGCAGCACCTCCTGCAGCCCGGGGGGCCTCGGGACCGTGATCGAGGCGAGGCGTGCGCCATAGGTCAGCACCGCAACCTCAATCCCGCCGCCGCCGCCCAGCCGCCAGCGTTCGACCGCCACGCCCGCTTGCGTCTGTCCGTATGGTTCCACCGTCATTGTGCCTCTCCCTCGCCCCCGCATGACACGCCGATCTGCCCCGTTGCACAACGCGCGATCCAGGCTTGACTTTACGCCCCCTGATCGTGCGCAATGTCGACAATTACTGAATGAAAACCGATCCAGCGGAGACGAACAACCATGGCTGAGACCACGCCGCGCCAGCTTGATGTCCTGATCGTCGGCGCCGGCTTCGCAGGCCTGTATCTGCTGCACCGCATGCGCGCGGTCGGCCTGTCGGCGCATATCTACGAGGGCGCGTCGGGCGTTGGCGGCACCTGGTTCTGGAACCGCTACCCTGGCGCGCGCTGCGACGTGGAATCGATGCAGTATTCCTTCGGCTGGGACGAGGCCCTGCAACAGGGCTGGAAATGGTCCGAGCGCTTCGCCGGCCAGGCCGAAATCCTGCAATACGCCAACCACATCGCCGACCGCTACGACCTGCGCCGCGGCATCACCTTCAACACCCGCATCGCGGCGGCCGATTTCGATGAGGCCACCGGCAGCTGGACCGCGCGCACCGAACAGGGCGAAGCGATTGCGGCGCGCTACGTGGTGATGGCCACCGGCTGCCTGTCGACCGCGCGTATTCCCGACTTCCCCGGGCTGAAGGACTTCAAGGGCCGCACCTTCCACACCGGCTGGTGGCCGCACGAGCCGATCGATTTCACCGGCCGGCGCGTGGCAGTGGTCGGCACCGGCTCCTCGGCGATCCAGTCGATTCCGGTGATTGCCGAACAGGCCGCCCACCTCACGGTTTTCCAGCGCACGCCGAACTTCTCCATCCCCACCCGCAACGGCCCGATGGACGACGAATACGAGCAGTGGTGGAAAGACGGCTATGCCCAGAAGCGCGTTGACGCACGGCGCACCCGCACCGGCATCCTCAACCGCCAGTCGCCGCAGAAGGCGATGGAGACCTCGCCGGAGGAGCGCCTTGATGTCTACGAAACCCGCTGGAAATCCGGCGGCACCAGCTTCATGGGCAGCTTCGCCGACCTGATCACCAGCCAGGAAGCTAACGACTCCGCCGCTGATTTCGTCCGCGCCAAGATCCGCCAAGTGGTGAATGACCCCAAGGTGGCCGAGTTGCTCTGCCCCACCAACCACCCGATCGGCACCAAGCGCATCTGCGTCGACAGCCATTATTTCGAGACCTACAACCGGCCCAACGTCACCCTGGTCGACGTGAAGAACGCGCCGATCACTCACCTGACTGAAACCGGCCTCGCCTGGGGCGACGGTGCGTTCGCCGAATTCGACGACATCGTCTTCGCCACCGGCTTCGACGCCATGACCGGCACGCTGACCCGCGTCGACATCAAGGGCCGCGGCGGCGAGACGCTGAAGGACAAATGGGAGGGCGGGCCGCAGACCTATCTGGGGCTGATGACCGCCGGCTTCCCCAACCTGTTCATGATCACCGGCCCCGGCAGCCCCTCGGTGCTGTCGAACATGATCGTGTCGATCGAGCAGCACGTCGACTGGATCACCGACTGCCTGGTGGCGATGAAATCCCGTGGCATGGCCACCATCGAGACCACTCCCGATGCCGAGGCCGCCTGGGTCGCGCACGGCAACGTGGTGGCGCACAAAACGCTCTACCCGCAGGCCAACAGCTGGTACATGGGCGCCAACATCCCCGGCAAGCCGCGCGTGTTCATGCCCTATATCGGCGGCGTCGACGTCTATCGCGACAAATGCGACGAAGTCGCGGCGCAGGGCTACGAAGGGTTCCGGATCAGCCAGCCGGCGAAGGTGGCGCAGGCGGCCGAATAGCACCAAGCAAGGGAAGGCGAGGGCTCTGCCGTCGCGGCGCGAAGCCGCGCCACGGCACCCGGTGGGGGCGTCGCCCCACGCCCCATCCCTTTGGATGGGCATCGACGGTTCGCCGCTTGATGCGGCAGGTGTCGCGACGTCATCATGACCCGATCATGAGAATCCGGCCTGCGCAGGGCGGATCGGCCAATCGAGATCAGTCAGCCTGAACCAAGGAGATGCTCCTTCGCGCCGGCACCTGTCAGGATACCATCCATTCTGGAATCGAATAGGTATTGCGTGGCGTTCCGGGCCACGGCTAACCTGTCCGTGGCCCGGGAGCACCACGGTCGATATCGGGCTGCGTGAAAAGAAGCCGCAAAGCGCCGCAATCGGGGGGATCAGAGCAATGTCGGATCGTACGTCAAGCTATTCCCACAGCGTCTCTCCGACACCCCTGCTCAACGCCAC
>JBBQOT010000210.1:0-5782 GCA_038331165.1 Acetobacterales bacterium | reverse complement strand
GCTGGTGGCGGCGATGGCGATGCTGACGGCGGTGGAGGCCGGGGCGCAGGCGGCGCTGATGGCGCCGACCGAGCTGCTGGCGCGCCAGCACCACCGCACCCAGTCGCGCCACTGGCCGGGTCCGGTGGGACAGCTGAACGGGTCGGTGACCGGGCGGGCGCGGGCGCGGGTGCTGGCGGGGCTGGCCGATGGCAGCATTGCCATGGTGATCGGCACGCATGCGTTGATCCAGGAGGGGGTTGAGTTCCACGACCTGGCGCTGGCGGTGATCGACGAGCAGCATCGCTTCGGGGTGGAGCATCGGCTGAGCCTGGGGGCCAAGGGGGCGGCGACCGACGTGCTGGTGATGACGGCGACGCCGATTCCGCGCACGCTGTTGTTGACGCAGTGGGGCGAGATGCAGACCAGCCGGCTGACCGGCAAGCCGGCCGGGCGGCAGCCGATCCGCACCACGGTGCACTCGCTGTCGACGCTGCCGGAGATCGTGGCGGCGGTGCGCCGGCAGCTTGACCGCGGCGCGCGGGTGTATTGGGTGTGCCCGCTGGTCGAGGAGAGCGAGCTGATCGACCTGGCCGATGCCCAGGCCCGCTATGCTGAACTCACCCAGTATTTCGGCCCGATCGTGGGGCTGGCCCATGGCCGGCAGGACAGCGAGGTGCGCGAGGCGGCGCTGGCGGATCTCGCCGCCGGGCGAACGCGCGTGCTGGTGGCCACCACGGTGATCGAGGTGGGGGTGGATGTGCCGGAGGCCACCGTGATGGTGGTGGAACATGCCGAGCGGTTTGGCCTGGCGCAGCTGCACCAGCTGCGCGGCCGGGTGGGGCGCGGGCGCGATGCCAGCTTCTGTCTGTTGCTGCATGCCGACGCGGTGCCGGAGGGGGGGCGGCGCCGGCTGACGCTGTTGCGCGACACCGAGGACGGATTCGTGATCGCCGACGAGGATTTCCGGCTGCGCGGCGGCGGCGACCTGCTGGGCACGCGGCAGTCGGGGATGCCGGGGTGGCGGCTGGCACAGCCCGAGCGGGACGAGAATTTGTTGCATATGGCCGGGCGCGATGCGGAGTTGCTGGTGCAAAAGGACCCGCAGCTGCGCTCGGAGCGGGGCGAGGCGATCCGGGTGTTGCTGGCGCTGTTCGAGCGCGGGGCGGCGGTCAGGACGCTGCGATCGGGGTAGTGGATAATTTTCCTACAGATCACGCTCTGCACGGTCAATTGAGCGTCGTTGCCACAGCTTCGACGGCGACCACCGCATTGCCACTGCTCTCGGCCACGATGTAGAGCAGCCGGGGGCGAAATACGATTGAGGGTGGCGCAGAAAACAGGCAGACGGCGGTCCTGATGCAGCGCCGAATTTATACCAACGCTCATAAAGAATGGCCGTTGGTATGGTCTTGGTTTTGCGCGCCGCCACCGGCCAGCCCGGCGTGCGATATCCACCCGCGTTGCCGATGGAAGGATCAACGCCAGCGCGGGTTGGTACTACGCCATGGGCTACCGCCACAGTACAAGTATTCGCTGCCCGTCCGTCCACATATCGCCGCACGCGTAGGGTACACTTCCAGGGCACGATCACAAGGTGGACGCCCGGCCTACTGGACTCGGTAGAGCCGGAACGAGGAGCTGCTGGTCACGAGCGTCGGCTGGTGCCCTGGAGTTTGGGGAATTTCGGGGTGGCCGATCGCGAGCAAATAGTCGTAACGTGACAGAGGCAGCGGCGCGGGAAGGAGGGTTAAATCGTGATAGAAGTCCTTGAATGCGGGCTTCAGTTGCAACGGTTGCGCATGCGCTGCGAAATTGTTCCCCACGAAGATACGCCGTTTCGCTGCCGCAAGAACTGCAGCATGCTCGGTCGGGGCGGCCCGATCCCTGGAGGCCGACTCCGGCCTGGAGCGAAGCACCAGGAGCCGCGATCCCGCCGGCACATCGTCCAACGCGGCGTCGAGTTCGTGTAGCACTGTCTGGGCGGCGCGCCATTCTACTGCGATGCTGGCGATGCGCAGCGTCAGCAGCAGTACGCCCAGCGTCACTCCGGCCCACTGCACAAGGTCGGAACGCGGGGTGAAGCGCAGGCTGCCGATGACGAAGAATGCCGCGCCACAGAGCAGCCGGTAGTCGGCAAAGTGCGAGCCGAACAGCATTCGAGGCATGGCCAGGAAGACCAGCGTAAGCAGCACCAGCACCGGAACCATGTCCCGGTGCAGGCGGACGACTCCGGCAAGCAACCCCACCGCGATGACGAGACCCATTACCGCCAGAAGTGGCAGTTCGACCCATGGCTGGCTGAAGAAGACGGGGGCCACCAGCGCCTCCAGCTTCCAACGCACGTTGCTCCAGATGGTGGCACCTACCGCCCCGGAGACAGGACCCATGAGCACCAGGCTCGCTGGCGCCAGGAGCGTCACCGCGACGCCGAGAAGCGGGAGGCGGCGGCGCAACGGACCGATGCGCCAGGGGCGCTCCCGCAACAGCAGCGCCAGTTCATATCCGGCGACACAGATCGCGTAGAGACCGAAGGCGAACATGTGCATCAGCATCACGAAGACGCCGGCCAGGATGAAGCCAAGCACCGTACCAACGCCGAGCCGATGCCGGCAGCGCAGCCAGGCTGCGAAGAGCGGCACCGCGAAGGCCAAGCTCACCACATAGTTGATGAACCCGTACCGCAGCGCGCCGTGGAAGACGATCAGCCCGGTCAGCAGCGATATGCCCCAACGGGCACCGTTCAGCGTGCGGTCGATAGCGATCGCCCCGCCATAGACGCCAATCACGGACAGGATGGCCACGACGTTCACGAATGTCTCGGCATCGACCCAGCCCACGAAGGGAACGCTCAACAGGTCGATCGCGAGGTTGGGGATAACGACCCAACGCCATTCGTAGAAGGCGGAGAGGGGGCCGCCTGCGCGCAGGTCCTCGCGGACGATCAGTCGGGCGATGTGGTTGGGTAGGTCGATCAGCGGCAAATGGTCGACCAGGAGGAATGGCAGCACCGACATGGCCACCGCAAACGCCGCTGCCCAACGCTTCAAACGCTCCGCCCGTTGTTCGGCCAGCACTGCGACGCGTTTCCTTGCCTGCTGCGCACAGCACCCTAGTGGGGCGCGCCCGTCAGTCAACGTTGGCGGTCGGGGTGAGACGCGGCTTCAGCGAGAACGGGCGTTCCACCAGCACGAACAGCACCAGGCTGGCTGCGACCCCGGCGGCGAACAATGGCGGCGCGAGCAGCCAGAAGCCGGACGATGGCCAACCGGCGCCGAACGCCCAGCCGAGGCCGCGGAATATCGCGACCACCACCAGCCCGTGCACCAGGTAGAACGAGTAGCTGATGTTGCCGAGCCAGCGCAACGGGCGCCAGCACAGCGCGCGGGCAGTGATGTTGCCGCCCTGGAACGCCGCCGAGCACAGCAGGGCCAGGGCCAGCGTCTCCAGCGCCTGGTGCAGCATGACGGTGAGGCCGACGAACGGGCCGACGGTGAGCGACAGGGCGCCGGCCGGCAGGGCGGCCCAGCCCGGCACCGACCACGCGCCGGCCTCGCGCGCCTCGAACAGCAACATGCCGGCGAGGAACGGCAGCAGCGGCAGCGGCACCGCGAAGGGGCCGAGCCCGTCCGGTGCTGCCTCGGCCAGCGCGGCCACTGACGCAGCCACGGCCAGGATCAGGCCGACGCGCATGCGCCGGGGGCGCCGGTGCAGCGCCAGGCCCGGCACCAGCAGGCCGAGGGCGAGGTAGAAGAACATCTCCCAGCTCAGGGTCCAGGCTACGCGCAGGACCGGCTCGCTCGCCAGCAAGCCGGGCAGCAGCAGCAGGTTGGAGAGCACGACCAGCACAGCGCGGCCGGGCTCGGGCGGGATCTCGCCGGTGGCCAGGGCCAGGTGCAGGGCCGCCACCGGGATGAAGACGCACAGGAAGGCCGGGTACAGCCGTTCGACCCGGCGCGCCATGAACGGCAGGAAGCCGGGCTGGCGGCCCAGCAGCGTGCCGTAGATCAGGAAGCCGCTGAGGATGAAGAACAACTCCACGCCCAGCGAGCCGAAATTGCGCGCCCAGCCCGCCATGGCGGAAGCGGCGCCTTGCAGGTCGATGAACAGGATCGACTGCATCGCATAGTGCTGCGCGAACACCAGCACCACGGCGAGGCCGCGCAGGCCCTCCATCGGGTGCAGGCGCCCGGGCTCGGCCTGGGCCGGGGCGATATCCGGTTCCAGCCAGCGCCGCAGGCGGGAGGCCATGGTGCGTTCCTCCCGCTCACCGTCGCTGGGAAGGCGAGATGGACGCGCGGGTGCGCCTAATCAATGGGCTGGGGCGCATCCTTCGCGGTCGCCCGGCTTGCATTGCCCGCCAACTGCGCTATCTCCCGCGCGCACCGACATAGCATTGGGGTCCACCGTGCCAGCCGACAGCCACGCCCCGCTCATTGAGATCGAAGGCTTGACCAAGCGCTTCGGGGCCTTCACCGCCGTTGACACTGTCAGCTTCACGGTGGCGCGCGGCGAGGTGCTGGGCTTCCTGGGGCCGAACGGCGCGGGAAAATCGACCACCATGCGCATGCTTGCCGGCTTCATGACGCCGACCGCCGGCACCGCGCGCATCTGCGGCCATGACGTGCAGACCGATAGTGTGGCGGCGCGGCGCACGCTGGGGTTTCTGCCCGAGGGGGCGCCGACCTATCCCGAGATGACGGTGGAGGCGTTTCTCGCCTTCGTCGCGGCGATCCGTGGCTATGGCGGCAAGGAAGCGGGCCGCCGCATCGCGCGGGCGATCGACCTGACCACCCTGGCCGGCGTGCGCATGCAGCCGGTGGAGACGCTGTCCAAGGGCTTCAAGCGGCGCGTGGGGCTGGCGCAGGCGCTGTTGCACGACCCGCCGGTGCTGGTGCTGGACGAGCCGACCGACGGGCTGGACCCCAACCAGAAGCATGAGGTGCGCACGCTGATCCAGCAGATGGCGCCGGAGAAGGCGATCGTCATTTCCACCCATATCCTGGAGGAGGTCGGCGCCGTGTGTACCCGCGCCATCATCATCGCCCGGGGCCGCATTGTGGCCGATGCGACGCCGGCGGAGCTGGAAAAGCGCCATCCCTCGGGCAAACTGGACGATGTGTTCCGCGACCTGACCCTGCCCGCGCCGAAGGCCGCCTGACATGCGCAACACCTTCATCGTCGCCCGCCGCGAACTCGGCGGCTACTTCGCCACCCCCATCGCCGTGGTCTTCATCGTCATCTTCGTGGCGTTGCAGGGCGCGCTGACCTTCAACCTGGGCAATTTCTTTGACCGCAACCAGGCCGACCTGGCGCCGTTCTTCAACTTCGTGCCGTGGGTGTTCCTGTTGCTGGTGCCCGCCATCACCATGCGGCTATGGGCCGAGGAACGGCGATTGGGGACGATCGAGCTGCTGCTGACGTTGCCGATCACCCAGGCGCAGGCGGTGCTGGGCAAGTTCCTCGCCGCCTGGGCGTTCTGTGCCATCGCCCTGCTGCTGACCTTCCCGTTCGTGATTACCGTCAACTTCCTGGGTAAGCCGGACAACGGGGTGATCGCGACAGGCTATCTCGGGGCATTGCTGGTGGCCGGCGCCTTCCTGTCGGTGGGTTCCGCGTTGTCGGCGGCGACCAAGAACCAGGTGATCGCCTTCGTGCTGGCGGTCGCGGTATGCTTTCTGTTCGCGGTTGCCTCGTATCCGCTGGTCACCGATTTCCTGGCCAAGACGGTGCCAACGCTGGCCGAGGTGGCGCGGCGCCTGTCGGTGACCGAGCGGTTCCAGGGCTTTACCCGCGGCATCGT
>JBBQOT010000209.1:0-5797 GCA_038331165.1 Acetobacterales bacterium | reverse complement strand
GAGCCCCCTGCACCCTCGACCATTATGGCCTTCGGCGAACAGCAAATGGGGTCTGGGGCCGCCGGCCCCAGCGGGTCCAGGGCAGAGCCCTGGCCTTCCTTGCCCCTAAAGCGCGTCCGCCTGCGTCTCCCCAGTGCGGATGCGCACCGCCCGGCCCAGGTCGGTCACGAAGATCTTGCCATCGCCGATTCGCCCGGTCCGCGCGCCGCGCTGGATCGCCTCGATCACCGCGTCGACCTGACTGTCTTCGACCATGATTTCCAGCTTGGCCTTGGGCAACAGGTTGGTGGTGTATTCCGCCCCGCGATAAATCTCCGCATGCCCTTTCTGCCGCCCATAGCCGCGCGCCTCGGTCACGGTCATGCCGGCCACGCCCAGCGGCGCGAGCGCCTCGCGCACCTCCTCCAGCTTGTGCGGCTTGATTACGGCGATCACCAGCTTCACCCAGCCCTCCGTAGCAGATGGTTGCAGACCGCGGTTCTGCCACTCCACACCGGCCCGCGTCAGCCCAAATCGACGCACCACCGGTCCATGACACTTTTTTTGCGCCGCCGCACTGGACGAATTGCCGCATGTGCCCGATGTTCCGCCTGTCCGGCACGTCGATCGACGACGCCGGCAGCCGGCCCGGGGTTGACCGACGCACATCGTCGTCGCCGCGGCCGTGTCGCGAGGCCGGGCGCCGCGGAGCAGGCGCGGCCCCTCTCGCACAATGGACCGCGTTGCCACACCCTCGACCCGGGAGACCCGACCCATGACCATGCTTCGCCGCACCCTGCTCGCCGCAGCAGGTGCCACCCTTGCCGCGCCCGCCACCATCCGCGCGCAATCCACCAGCACGCCGATCCGCATCGGTGAGATCAACTCCTACACCGCCATCCCCGCCTTCACCCTGCCGTATCGGGAGGGGTGGCAGCTCGCCACCGAACAGGTGAACGCCGCCGGCGGCGTGCTGGGCCGCAAGCTGGAAGTGATCAGCCACGACGATGCCGGCAAGCCGCCGGATGCCATTCGCCTGGCCGGCGCCCTGCTCGACGAAAGCCGCGTGGATGTCCTGGCCGGCGGTTTTCTGTCGAATGTCGGCCTCGCCATCAGCGATGTCGCCCGCCAACGCAAGCGCCTGTTCGTCGCCAGCGAACCGCTGACCGACGCGCTGGTGTGGGAACAGGGCCACCGCTACTGCTACCGCCTGCGCCCCAGCACCTACATGCAGGTCGCCATGCTGGTTGACGATGCGGTGAAGCTCGGCGCCCGCCGCTGGGTGACGGTCTCGCCCAACTACGAATACGGCCAGTCGCTGGTGAAGTGGTTCAAGCTTCTGATGACCCAGCGCCAGCCCGGCATCGAATTCGTCGCCGAGCAGTGGCCCGCGCTCGGGCGCATCGATGCCGGCGCCACGGTGGCCGCCCTCGCCGCCTCCCGCCCCGACGCCATCTTCAACGGCACCTTCGGCCCCGACCTCACCGCCTTCGTGCGCCAGGGCAACACCCGCGGCCTGTTCGAAAAGCGCGGCGTGGTGAGCGTGCTGACCGGCGAGCCCGAGTATCTGGAACCCCTCGGCGACGAAACCCCCGAGGGTTGGCACGTCACCGGATGGCCAGTTGAAGCTGTGACCGACGCCACCAGCCGCGCGTTCATCGACGCCTACACCACCCGCTTCGCCAAGCCGCCGAAAATGGGCTCGGTGGTGGGCCACGCCACCATCACCGCCATCGCCGCCGGCATCGCCAAATCCGGCTCGGTCGATACCGAAGCAATGGCCGACGGCTTCAAAGGCGCCCGCTTCGCCACCCCGTTCGGCCCCGCCACCTGGCGCGCCCAGGACAACCAGGGCACGCTCGGCACCTATGTGGGCCGCACGGCCATGAAGGGCGGCAAAGGCGTGATGGTCGACTGGCGCTACGTCGACGGGGCCGACGCCATGCCCAGCGACGAAGAAGTGCGCAAGCTGCGGCCGGCTTAGTACGGAGCACCGACGAATTTGCCAGAGAGTTAGGCAAGGCCAGGGCTTTGCCCTGGACCCACCAAAGGCCGACGGCCGTTGGAAACCAATTTATTATAATATATTTAAGGTCCAGGGGCTGGGCCCCTGGTGGGTCCAGGGCAAAGCCCTGGCCTTGCCTTACTACACTCAATCATGACGCTGCTTGATATGAGGGGCCGGGTGTCGCCGCCGCGCCGAAGATGGACATAATCCTCCTACAGCTCCTCACCGGCCTGGCTAGCGCATCCACCCTGTTCCTGGTGGCCGCTGGTCTCACCGTGATCTTCGGCGTCACCCGCGTGGTGAACTTCGCCCATGGCAGCTTGTACATGCTTGGCGCCTTCATCGCCTGGAGCATTCTCTCCCGCCTGCCGCGCGACCCCGCCTGGTTCGTCCTCGGCGTGCTCGCCACCGCGCTCGCCATGGCCGTTATCGGCGCGTTGCTGGAAACCACCCTGCTGCGGCGCCTTTACCGCGCGCCGGAACTGCTGCAACTGCTCGCCACTTTCGGCGTGGTGCTGATGGTCCAGGACGCTGCCTTGTGGTTGTGGGGCCCGGTCGACCTTTCGCTGCCGCGCCCGCCCTGGCTGCGCGGCGCCATCGAGGTCGCCGGCCTGCGCTTTCCGTTCTACGACGCCGTGCTCATCGCCATCGGCCCCGTGGTGCTGGGCTTGTTGCTGCTGCTGTTCCACCGCACCCGATGGGGCCTGCTAGTGCGCGCCGCCACGCAAGACCGCGACATGGTGGCCGCCCTGGGCGTTGACCAACGCGTGCTGTTCACCTCGGTGTTTGCGCTCGGCGCCGGGTTGGCCGGGCTTGGCGGGGCGCTGGCGTTGCCGCAGGGCTCGGCGAACCTGAACATGGACCTGGCGGTGATCACCGAGGCCTTCGTGGTTGTGGTCGTCGGCGGCATGGGCAGCCTGTCCGGCGCCTTCCTGGCTGCCCTGCTGATCGGCGTGCTGCAGGCGTTCGGCATCGTCTTCGTGCCCAAGATCACGCTGGTGCTGGTGTTCCTGGTGATGGCCACGGTGCTGGTGCTGCGCCCGCACGGGCTGCTTGGCCGCCCGCAAACCCACTCGCGCGCCGAGGCGGAGACCCTGGCGCCGATCCGCCCGGCCACCAAGGCGCTGCGCCGCCTGGGCCTGGCCGCGCTGTTGCTCGCCATTGCCGCGCCGTTCCTGGCCGGCCCGTATCTGCTGACGGTGCTGACCGAAGCCGCCATCGCCGTGCTGTTCGCCGCCTCGCTTCACTTCATGATGGGCCCGGGCGGGATGGCCAGTTTCGGCCACGCCGCGTGGTTCGGTATCGGCGCCTATGCCGCCGCCTTTGCCGCCAAGGGGCTGGGCGCGGGCATGGCGGTGGGGCTGCTGCTGGCGCCGTTTGCCGCCGGGCTGGTGGCGCTGGCCGTCGGCGGCTTCGTGGTGCGCATGTCCGGCGTCTACCTCGCCATGCTCACCCTGGCCTTCGCACAGATCGTCTGGGCCGTCGCCTTCCAGTGGGGGGAGATCACCGGCGGCGACAACGGCATCCTCGGCGTCTGGCCCGACGCCTGGGCCGGCAATCGCGCCACCCTGTATTGGCTGGCGCTGGCGCTGTGCGTCGGCACGGCCCTGGTGTTGCGGCGGATGCTGTTCGCCCCGTTCGGCTTCGCCCTGCGCGCCACCCGCGATTCGCCACTGCGCGCCGCTGCCATCGGGCTGCCCAGCACCGCCCTGCGCCTGGCCGCCTTCACCATCGCCGGGGCCGCGGCCGGCTTGTCGGGTGCCGTGTTCGCCTATGCCAAGGGCAGCGTCTTTCCGACCTACATGGCCATTCCCCATTCGGTGGATGCGCTGGTGACCGTGCTGCTGGGCGGGGTGCAGACCATGGCCGGCCCGATCGTCGGCGGCCTGGTCTTCACCGTGCTGCAATCCTGGCTGCTCACCGCCGAATTCTGGCGCATCAAGCTGGGGCTGTTGATCGTGCTGCTGGTGCTGGCCTTCCCCACCGGCATCGCCGGCGCCGCCGCGACGGCATGGGCGCGGCGGCGGAGATGAGCGCCCTGCAAGCCCGCGACCTGCGCAAGAGCTTCGGTGGCATCGCGGCTGTGGCCGGCGTGTCGTTCAGCCTCGAACCCGGCGAAATGCTCGCCCTGATAGGGCCGAATGGCGCCGGCAAAACCACCTGCTTCAACATGCTCAACGGCCAACTGCGCCCCGATGGCGGACAGGTTCTGCTCGGCGGGCGCGACATCACCGGCATGGCACCGCGCGCCATCTGCCGCCTCGGCGTTGGCCGCACCTTCCAGATCACCGCCACCTTCGCCTCGATGACCGTGCGCGAGAACATCCAAACCGCCCTGCTGTCGCACCACCGCCGCATCTGGCGCTTCTGGGCCAGCGCCGATGCCCACGCCATCGGCCAGGCCGACGCCCTGCTCACCCGCGTTGGCATGGCAGACCAGGCCGACCGCCCGGCCGGCGTGCTCGCCTATGGCGATCTCAAGCGCCTGGAACTCGCCATCGCCCTGGCCAACGCGCCGCGGCTGTTGCTGATGGACGAACCCACGGCCGGCATGGCGCCAGCCGAACGCACCGCGCTGATGACCCTCACCCGCGGCATCGCCAAGGCCGAAGGTGTGGCCGTGCTGTTCACCGAACACGACATGGACGTGGTGTTCGGCGCCGCCGACCGCATCCTGGTGCTCAACCGCGGCCAGCTGATCGCCGAGGGGGCGCCGGCAGCGGTGCGCGCCAACGCCGACGTGCGCGCCGTCTACCTCGGAACCCACGCCTGATGCCCGCCCCGATGCTAGAGGTGAAAGACCTCCACGCCGGCTATGGTGGCGCGCTGATCCTGCGCGGCGTCTCCTTCACCCTGGCCCCTGGCGAGGCGCTGGCCCTGCTCGGCCGCAACGGCGCCGGGAAGACCACCACGATCAAGGCGTTGATCGGCCTCGTGCCGCCCCGCGCCGGCACCATCACCCTGGCCGGCCAGCCGATCGCCGGCCAGGAAACGCACCATATCGCCCGCGCCGGCATCGGATGGGTGCCCGAGGAACGGCGCATCTTCCCCGACCTCACCGTGGCCGAAAACCTCGAAACCGGCCGCCGCTCGCCGCGAGACGGCCGCGCCCCCTGGACCCCGGAGCGCCTGTTCGACCTGTTCCCCAACCTCGCCACCCTGCGCCACCGCCCCGGCGGGCGCATCAGCGGCGGCGAACAGCAAATGCTGGCCATCGCCCGCACCCTGATGGGCAACCCCCCCGTGCTGCTGCTCGACGAACCCGGCGAAGGCCTTGCCCCGGTGATCGTTGACCAGGTCGGCCGCGCCGTCCTCGCCCTGAAAGCCGACGGCGTGACCATCCTCCTCGCCGAACAGAACCTCGCCTTCGCCGCCCGCGTTGCTGACCGGGCGGCAATTCTGGAGACCGGGCGGATCGTTTGGGAGGGCACAATGCCCGCGCTGCTGGCCGATCGGCAGATTCAGGCGGCGCATCTGCATCTGTAGGCTCCGGCCCGACGGAGTGCGACGGTCGCCGCGCGGCAACGGCGATGCGTCATGAGTAGATTCCGAGGATTGCCTTACTGCGCTTGGACATTCCTAGTGTGAACGATCATACTCTCGCTAATACGTAAATAATTTGGAAAATCCCGATGCATCCATCAATCCGCTACCCGAATTTCCTCCCAAATCTCGCGCCGCTGGCACTTTTTGTGAGTGTCATGGCAGCGCCGTTCACGGCTGCGGCCATCCCCTTTCTTGGCGGGGCAGAGGCCTTCGCCGTTCTGGGTGCGTCCACTGTGACCAATACCGGCGCGACGACGATTAGGG
>JBBQOT010000208.1:0-5808 GCA_038331165.1 Acetobacterales bacterium | reverse complement strand
CGGTCGGCGAGATGCTGTCGCTGTCGGCCGAGGCGGCGGCGCGGCAGTTGCGCGGGCAAATCCCCCTGCTGGTGCATGCGCCGGCGACGCTGAAGCGGTTGGGGATGGGGCCGGTGCCGGCGCTGGACCTGTTGGAATTGTTCGCCTTCGTGCTGCCGGCGCGGGCCGCGGCACCCACCCCGCGCGGCCTGGCGCTGGCGCTGGACATGCCGCCGCCGGGGGGCGGCCTGGAAAACGCGGCGGCCTCCCTGCCCGACATCGCCACCGCCCTGTTGGCGCGGCTGGCGCAGTTGCGCGGGCTGCCGGCCGCCAAGCCGCTATCGGAACTCGCCGCCCGCATGGGCGGGGCGGGCTGGGGCTGGGCCGAGGCGGTGCTGATGGCGCTCGGCCTGCCGGGTGCGGTGGCGTCGGACGAGCCGCTGCGCGTATGGAAGCGCCTGCCGGAGTGGGAGGAGTTGCCGCCGCCGCCGCCGCCCTCGGCACTGGCGGTAGCACCCGAGGAGGCGCGCACCCGGCTGGCGGCAATGCTGGGCGGCGATGCCGAGGCGCGACCCGGCCAGTCGGACTACGCCGCCGCCGTCGCCGCCGCGTTTGCCCCGCGCGAGCAGCGTGGCGATCCGCATCTGGTGCTGGCCGAGGCGGGCACCGGCACCGGCAAGACGCTGGGCTACATCGCGCCGGCCAGCCTGTGGGCCGAGCGCAACAAGGGCAGCGTGTGGATCAGCACCTTCACCCGCCACCTGCAACGGCAAGTGGAGGGCGAGCTGGCGCGGCTGTACCCCAACCCGGTCGAGCGCCGCCGCCGCGTGGTGGTGCGCAAGGGGCGGGAAAACTATCTGTGCCTGCTGAACCTGCAAGATGCGCTGGGGCCGGCGTTGTCGGGCGGTGGCCACGGCGTGATCCCACTGGGGCTGATCGCGCGCTGGGCCATGGCGACCAACGACGGCGACATCCAAGGCGGCGACCTGCCGGGCTGGTTCGGCGACCTGTTCGGCATCGGCTATACCGCCGGGCTGGCCGACCGGCGCGGCGAGTGC
The DNA here is from genome assembly GCA_038331165.1 of Acetobacterales bacterium. GTDB lineage: Bacteria > Pseudomonadota > Alphaproteobacteria > Acetobacterales > Acetobacteraceae > CAMDGX01. The sequence continues at coordinate 4,771 of JBBQOT010000208.1, read as the reverse complement.
ATCCACGCCGGCTGCGAGCACTGGAAGAAATGCTTCGTCGAGCACACCATCCGCCGTGCCCGCGGGGCCGAGCTGGTGGTGGCCAATCACGCGTTGGTGATGGCGCAGGCGGTGTGGGGGGGGCTCGACGACAGCGCGGTGCCCACGCGCTACGTGTTCGACGAGGGCCACCATCTGTTCGACGCCGCCGACAGCGCGTTCTCGGCCGTGCTGTCGGGGCTGGAAACGGTGGAACTGCGCCGCTGGCTGCTGGGCGCGGAAGGCGGGCGATCGCGCGCGCGCGGGCTGAAGCGGCGGATCGACGATCTGGTGGCGGCGCGCGACGACCTGCTGGCCCCGCTCGACGCCGCACTATCGGCCGCGCGCGCCCTGCCGGCGGGCGGCTGGCAGGAGCGGCTGGGCGATGCGTTGCCGGGACTGGACGGCGCACAGGCCAACCCGACCGAGGCGTTCCTGCGCGCCGCCCGCCAGCAGGTGATGGCCCGGGTGCAGGGCGACGGCGAGGCGGCGGGCGCCATCGAATGCGATCTCTACCCGGTCGGCCCCGACCTGCCACAGCGAGCCGCCACGCTGGCGCGCGCGCTGCGGCGCCTGGCGGTGCCGCTGAAGACGCTGGCGGAACGGCTGGCGGCGCGGCTGGAGGACGAGGCGGAGGAGCTGGACGAGGCCACCCGCAACCGCATCGAGGCCGCCTGCCGCACCCTCAAGCGCCGCGCCATCGACCCGCTGGCCGCCTGGGAGGCGATGCTCGGCGCGGTTGCCGCCGAACCGCCCGCGCCCGGCGAGCGGCCGCAGCATTTGCTGTTCCTGCGGCTGGACCGGCGCGGCATGGAAGACCGCGATGTCGGCCTGCATCGCCACTGGCTGGACCCGACCATCCCCTTCGCCGCCACCCTGGCCAAACCCGCCCAGGGCCTGCTGGTCACCTCGGCCACGCTGCGCGACGCCGGAGCCGAGGACGTGGAAGCGGCGTGGAGCGACGCCGAGGCCCGCGTGGGGGCGCCGCATCTGCCCAGCCCGGCGATCCGCGTGGCTGTCGCCTCGCCGTTCGATTACGCAGCGCAAACCCGCGCCTTCGTGGTGACCGACGTGAACACGCGCGAAATCGGCGCGCTGGCGGCGGCCTATCGCACGCTGTTCCTGGCCTCGGGCGGCGGCGGGCTGGGGCTGTTCACCGCCATCACCCGGCTGCGCGCGGTGCATGCCCGCATCGCCGCCCCGCTGGAAGAGGCCGGCATTCCGCTGCTGGCCCAGCATGTCGATGCGATGGACAACGCCACCCTGGTGGACATCTTCCGCACCGAGGAGGAAAGCTGCCTGCTGGGCACCGATGCGATGCGCGACGGGGTGGATGTGCCCGGCCGCGCGCTGCGCCTGGTGGTGTTCGAGCGGGTGCCATGGCCGCGGCCCGATATTCTGCACCGCGAGCGCCGGGTGCATCTGTCGGGCGGCGATACCGCCGGCTACGACACCCGCGTGGCGCGCTTCCGGCTGCGCCAGGCGTTCGGCCGGCTGATCCGCAGCGCCAGCGATCGCGGTGCCTTCGTGCTGCTGGATCGCTCCACCCCGACGCGGCTGTTGAGCGCGTTTCCCCAGGGCGTGACGGTGCAGCGCGTCGGGCTGGCCGATGCGGCGGCCCAGGTGCGGGATTTCCTGGGCTGATACGGTGCGGCTTGATGATTGCGCTATGAGGGAAGGCAAGGCCAGGGCTCTGCCCTGGACCCGCCAAAGGCCGACGGCCTTTGGAAACCCATATATTTAAGGTCCAGGGGCTTGGCCCCTGGTGGGTCAGGGCGACGCCCTGGCCTTGCTTGGCCATGGGTCATCCCAAACAGTGATTGGTATAAGGTGCAGGGGCTTGGCCGTCGCGCAGAAGCGCGCGCGAGTCCTGCTGGGGTTCGGGGAAAAGCCCCATACTTGCCTGATCATGAGTCAGTGTTTTCGGTCGTTGGTATTACTGACAGTTGGTTGCGGTCTTTTAGCTTGGGCTCGGAACTCGCGGGGCGACGAAAAACGGGGGGCTTGCGCCCCCCGTTGGTCGTGGATTGGCGTGTGGTGCCTCAGGCGCGGCGGCGGCGGGCGTAGCCAAGGCCGAGCAGGCCCATGCCCAGCAGCGCCATGCTCGCCGGCTCCGGCGTGGTGACCGGCGGGTCAACCGGCGGCGAGACGCCGGGGGCGAAGGTGGAGCCGCCATAGGTGAGGTAGCTGTCGAAGTCGCCGCCGCCGCCCAGCATCACCAGGAACGGGTTGGCCGCCTTGAGGTTGAACAGCCCGTTCGGCAGAGTGACGTGGCAGCGGCTGTGGAGAGTGCCGGGGATGACGGTGCAACCGGAGATATCCACCACGACATTGTCGAGCATCAGCGTGCCCAGGTCGGCGGTGAGCACCACCACCGAGGCATAGTCCGTCGTGAAGTCCTGTGCGCCCGAAGGGGTGGCCAGACGGTAATCAGCGAGCCAGGTGTCGGAACCGGGCACCAGGGACATCGCCGGATCGGTCGGTCCGGTATTGCCGCCGGTGCCGCGCAGGTACTGCGCCACCATCACCGGCTCGCTGCCCTCGACCTTGGCGCCGGTGTTGGCGAGAAGCGAGAATTCATGGACCTGGCCCTTGTTCAGGGTCGCGACGACCACACCGTTCACCGACACCTGAGTGCCGTCAACGCTGGCGATCACCCGTACCAAGTCGCGCGAACCGTCGGCGACGCCGGCCGCCTGGGACGCCGCCAGCAGATAGGTCTTGGACAGCTTGTCGGTGGGGATCATCTGCTCCAGCAGCGTGTCGCAGGCTGTAACGCCAGCCGGCACCTGGGCGCATTCATGCCCGCCGAACACCGCCACCGGCTTGTCCGCAACCACATTCGAACCGGTGAGGTCGGTGCTGCCGCCGGCATATTTGTAGGTCTGCCCGGCATTCAGCGTCACGTTCACCGGCGCGCCGACGCTGGGGGTGAAGGTCACGTTGGTGCCGTTCACCGTGGCGTGGATCGCCACCTGGCTGCCCTCACCGAAGCCGTTGCCCTGGCTGGCGACCATGTAGTTGGTGCCCAGTGCAGCGCCGTCGAGCAGGTAGGTCATGTCGGTGGTGGCGGGGGCGCGATTGATGAAGTAGCCGGCGATCGCGGTGGCCGAGGAGATCTTGAAGCCGGTATCGACCGTGCCGGTGCCGGATTGCTGATAGATGTTGGAGATCGGCAGGTTGAAGAAGCCGTTGGCGCCCAGCGTCACGTTCGTGTTGAAGCCGTTGAGGTTGCTGACGGTGGCCGCCTGCCCGGCATTGCCGAACAGGAACACCGAGGCGTTGGCCGTGCCACCCACGGTGTTGCTGTTGAAATCGAAGAACAGGTCGGCCGCCTGGGCGCCGCCTGCGGCGACGACCCCCATCATGGCCAGTGCCGCAGCCCGTGCAATGCGCATTGCTTTTCTCCCACAATTTGAACAATTCCCAGAGCAAACAGCAAAATCCGCGCCACGAAAGGAACTATCGCGAAAACAATAGCTTACAGAACTCCCACACGACCCACGCGGCGAAAGTGTAAAGCGATTCGACACAAGACGGCGCTGTGCGGCGAAAACCGTAAAGTCTGCCGACTCCGTGCCGCTCAGCTGCGCTCGGACAACAGGCTCAACTGGCGGTTGTCGGTGTTGGCCATGTCGGGCAACGCGATGGGGTAGTCGCCGGTGAAGCAGGCGTCGCAGTATTGCGGCGCGTCGGCATCGCGACCGGCATGGCCGAGCGCGCGGTACAGCCCGTCCTGGCTGATGAAGGCCAGGCTGTCGGCGCCGATCAGGGTGGCCATTTCCTCCACGCTGTGGCGCGCGGCCAGCAGCTTGCCGCGCTCGGGCGTGTCGATGCCGTAGAAACAGGAATGGGTGGTCGGCGGCGAGGAGATGCGCATGTGCACTTCGGCCGCACCGGCGGCGCGCACCATCTCGACGATCTTGCGGCTGGTGGTGCCGCGCACGATGGAATCGTCGACCAGGATCACCCGCTTGCCTTCGAGCACGCCGCGGTTGGCCGAGTGCTTCAGCTTCACGCCGAGATGGCGGATGCTGTCGGTCGGCTCGATGAAGGTGCGGCCGACATAGTGGTTGCGGATGATGCCGAGTTCGAACGGGGTGCCGCACTGCTCGGCATAGCCCATCGCCGCGGGCACGCCGCTATCGGGCACCGGCACGATCACGTCGGCCGGCACGTGGCTTTCGCGCGCCAGTTCGGCGCCGATGCGTTTTCGCGCGGCGTAGACAGGAACCCCCTCGACCACCGAATCCGGCCGGGCGAAGTAGATGTACTCGAACACGCAGAACCGCGCCGGCGGGCGGGCGAAGGGCTTGATGCTGTGCACGCCGCGGTCGTCGATCACCACGATCTCGCCCGGCTCGATGTCGCGCACGAACTCGGCGCCGACGATGTCCAGCGCGCAGGTCTCGCTGGCCAGCACCCAGGCGCGGCCGCCCTCGGCGTTTTCCAACTGGCCCAGGATCAGCGGCCGCACGCCGCGCGGGTCGCGCACGCCCATCAACGCCTCGTTGGTCAGGGCGGCCAGCGAATAGGCGCCGATCACCTGTTTCAGCGCGTCGATCAGCCGGTCGATCACGGTGGAATACTGGCTGATGGCGATGAGGTGGATGAACACCTCGCTGTCCATGGTGGACTGGAACAGGCAGCCGCGGCGGACCATGGTGCGGCGCAGGCCGGCGGCGTTGGTCAGGTTGCCGTTATGGGCGACGGCCAGCCCACCGAACTCGAAATCGGCATATAGCGGCTGGAC
>JBBQOT010000207.1:0-5823 GCA_038331165.1 Acetobacterales bacterium | reverse complement strand
TCGGCTGCGCGGTTCCACACGTCGATGGCGCATTCCAGGGCGACCGGGCGCGGGCGGCCCTCGCGCATCTGGCGGAAGGCTTCGGCCACCAGGGCGGGCGCCTCGGCGGGGCCGCGGATGCGGGCGGCGTGCTTGGTGAGGCCGCGCATGATGGCGAGCTGGTCGGGGATTTCGTGCAGCAGGCCGTAGCCGCGCCCGATGCTGGCGGCCGGGATCTGGCCGATCAGCGCCATGACCGGGGCGTTGCAGGCATAGGCGGTGGACAGGGCAGCGGTGGTGTTGAGGAAGCCGGGACCAGGGACGACGGTGTAGACCTGAGGCTTGCCGGTGGCCATGGCGGCACCGAGCGCCATGTAGGCGGTGGCCTGTTCGTGGCGGGTATGGATTGGGCGGATGCTGTTCCGCGCCTGGTGCAGCGCGTCGAACAGGTGGTCGTTCTGCACGCCGGGCAGGCAGAACACTGTGTCGACCTGATTGGCGACGAGGCTGGCGACCACCGCTTGGGCCGTGGTCATGCGGCGCGGCTGGGCGCCGTTTGCGCTGGTCATGCTGTCCTCCCGGGATCGTTGCGCCTGTCATGCGGGGTGGGCGGCGGGGTGTCAACGGCGCGCCTTGCCGTGGTGCGGGTGGCGAGTACACTCCGCCGGCCATGCCCGAACCGGAGACCGAGAGTCCGCCATGAGCCTGCCCATGCGCTTCGTCGCCACTGGTGACGCATTCATCACCCGCCGCCTGGCCTCCTCGCCAGCGCTATGGTCGCTGGCCGACGTGGTGCGCGACGCCGATGCGCGGTTCGTCAATTTCGAGGTGCTGACACCGGGGGATGCGTTTCCCAACGCGGTCAGCGGCGGCACCTGGGCCAGCGCGCCGGAGGGGGTGATCGGCGATCTGCAGTCGCTGGGCTTCAACATGCTGACCTGGTCGAACAACCATACGCTGGATTTCGCCTATGACGGCCTGGCCAATACCGCCGCGGCGCTGGACCGGCACGGCATTGTGCATGCCGGGGTTGGCCGCAACCTGGCCGAGGCGGCGGCACCGCGCTATCTGGAATGCGCGCAGGGGCGGGTGGCGCTGATCGGCATCTGCTCGACGTTTCACGAGACGGCGCCGGCGGGGCAGGCGCGGCCGGACATGGCGGGGCGGCCGGGCATCAATCCGTTGCGCTTCACCACCACGTATTCGTTGCCGCGCGAGCAATTGGCGGCGTTGCAGGCGATGGCCGAAGCCAGCGGCATCAATGATGGGCACAAGATGCGGGTGAAGGCCGGCTTCGCCAAGGCGCCGGAGACTGGCACGGTGCTGTTCGGCGAGCACAAGTTCAAGGAAGGTCCGGCGGGCGTGGCCACCGAGGCGAACAAGGCCGATGTGGCGCGCACCCTGGCCGGGATTTCGCAGGCGCGGCGGCAGGGCGACTATGTGCTGGTCAGCCTGCACGCGCATGAGATGCTGGGGGCGGACAAGGCGGTGCCGGCGGGGTTCCTGGTGGATTTTTCGCGGGCGTGCATCGATGCCGGGGCGCATGCAGTAATCGGGCATGGGCCGCACGTGCTGCGTGGCATCGAGATCTATCGCAAGCGGCCGATCTTTCACTCGTTGGGGAATTTTATCTTCCATAACGAGACGATCGCCGCCCTGCCGCAGGATTTCTACGACAAGTTCCAGATGGGGCTTACCGAGAACGTTGCCGACGCGATCGACAAGCGCTCGGAAGGCAACACCAAGGGGTTCGCCGCCGATCCGTGGGCGTGGAAATCGGTGCTGGCGCGGTGGAACATGGAAGGAGAGGAGGCCAATCTCATTGAGTTGATCCCGATCGAGCTCGGCCATGGCGTGGCGCGATCGCGGCGGGGCACGCCGCGGCTGTCGGAGGATGAGGATATCCTGCCGCATTTGCAGAAACTGTCGGAGCCAATGGGCACGAAGATTACCATCGACGGCAATATCGGGCGGGTGGTGCTATGACAGGACGCAATGCCGAGGCGGTCTGGGGGCTGGTGGACAATCACCGGGAAGAATTCATCGGCCTGGCCGACCGGATCTGGGAAATGCCGGAGCTGGGCTACCAGGAGCACCGTTCGGCGGCCGAGCACGCGGCGATGCTGGAGCAACAAGGCTTCCGGGTGAGCATCGGGGTCGCGGGGCTTCCGACCGCCGTGGTGGGCGAGGCCGGCGACGAGGGGCCGGTGATCGCCATCCTGGGTGAATTCGACGCGCTGCCGGGGTTGAGCCAGGAGGCCGGAGTGGCCGAAAAGCGTCCGCGGCCCGGGGAAGCAGCGGGGCATGCCTGCGGCCACAATCTTTTGGGCTCGGCGGCGATGCTGGCGGCGACAGCGGTGAAGGACTGGCTGGCGGCACACGGGATCAAGGGGCGGGTGCGCTACTACGGCTGCCCGGCCGAGGAGAGTGGTGCGGGGAAATTGTTCATGGTGCGGGAGGGAGCGTTCAAGGACGTTGATATCGCGCTGTCGTGGCATCCCGCGCCGTTCTGCGCGGTGAACCCGGCGATCTCGCTGGCGCTGGTGTCGTATGATTTCACCTTCACCGGGCGGGCGAGCCACGCGGCGGCGTCGCCGCATCTTGGGCGCTCGGCGCTGGACGCAGTGGAACTGATGAATGTCGGCGTGAATTACATGCGCGAGCACATGCCGTCTGACGCGCGCATTCACTACGCCACCATCGATGCCGGTGGGGTGGCGCCCAACGTGGTGCAGTCGAAGGCGGTCGTGCGCTACATCGTGCGGGCGCGTGAATTGCCGGAACTGACGGGCCTGGTGGCGCGGGTGAAAAAAATCGCCGAGGGTGCGGCACTGATGACCGAGACGGCGGTTGAGTCGCGGGCGATCAGCGGCATGTCGAACTTGTTGGGCAACACGCCGCTGGAACAGGCGATGTACGAGAACCTGCTGCATCTTGGCCCGCCAGAATGGGACGTGGCGGATCGGAAGCTGGCGGCGGAAATCCGGGCGACGTTGCGGCCCGATGACATCGCCGGAGCACACCTGCGGTTTGGCCTGGCGCCGGACATGGACACGGCGCTGTGCGACCGAATCGTGCCGCTGGGCAGCAATGGCGGCGGCAAGGGGATCGGCTCGACCGATGTCGGCGACGTGTCGTGGGTGGTGCCGACGGCGCAGATCCGGGGGGCGACTTATGCCGTCGGGACGCCGGGGCATTCATGGCAGCTGACGGCGCAGGGCAAGAGCGGCATCGCCCACAAGGGTATGGTGCATGCAGCCAAGGTGATGGCGGCGACCGCCATCGATGCCATTCGCGACCCCGTCCTGTTGGCGCGTGCCAAGGCCGATCACGCCGCGCGCACCGATGGCAACCCCTATGTCTGCCCGCTGCCCGACGACGTGCAGCCGGCGCTGGGGATGGCGCTGGGGGCCTGAGCGGCTGCGGCGCGATGATCATCGCGTGAAGACGGCCGCCAATCTTCGATGCGGGGCCGGGTTGGGCTTCGCGCTTGGCGTGGTCGCAGGTAAGTTGCTTAGGTATGGAGGGCAGGCCCATGGCGGTGGAGCGGACAACGTTCGGCGCATCGACCCATCCGGCGGCTCCATGGCCGGCGCGCGGGCGGCCGGCGCGTGGGCGGAGCATCTGAGGCGATGGGTCTGACACTTTCCGTTCTGCGCTGCCCCGACGCGGTGCCGCCCGAGACCCGCCAGGTCAACGGCGGGGAATTCAGCATTGGGCGCGGCGTGGACAACGACTGGACCATGCCGGACCCGGACCGCACGCTGTCGCGCAAGCATTGCGTGCTGGCGTTCCGTTCGGGCGGGTGGCAGTTGGCCGATGTGAGCGCCAACGGCACCTTCCTGAACCGCGAGGCCGAGGCGGTGGGGCAGGGCGCGGTGCGCGACCTGCGCGATGGCGACCGGGTGCGGCTTGGCGCCTATGAGATCGAGGTGCGGATCAACGAGGACGCGGCCTGGCAGGGCGGTGGCGGGCGTGCCGCCGATCCGTTCGGCGACGATCCTTTCGCGGCCGCGCGGCCGCCGCCGGGACCATCGCCGGGCTTCGAGCGCGATCCGCTGCTGGGTAGCGGCGGCGGGTTCGGCACGCCGAGCATGACCCTGCCGGATGATTTCGGGGCGCCGCCGCCAAGCGGGGCGGCGTTCGACGATGCGGGGTTCCGCGGGGCCACGCAGTCCGACCATGCGCCGGCACTGGGGCAGGCGTTCCGGGTTCCGGCGCCACCCGACAAGATCGATTTTGATGACTGGGACCTGGACCTGAGCAAGCCGGCGGGCGGCGGGGTGCCACCGGCTCGCCCGTCCGCGGCACCGGCACCGGTGGCGGTGGTGGCGAAGTCGCTGGATGACTGGGATATCGACCTTTCGCCCACGGCGCAGGCTATTGCCGCGCCCGCCGAACCGCCCCCGTCCATGGCTTCCCCGAAAGCGCCCGTGCCGGTGCTGGCAGCGCATGAGGACCCCTTCGCCGAGCCGGAGCGCGACGGGGTGTCGCCGGAGCCGGTGTTGCCGCCACTGCCTGTGCTGGCACGCTCGCCGGCCGCTGCTGCCGAACCCGCATTTGCCGCACCGGCTGCCGCCGCCGTGCCCGCGCCTGCCATGGCCGTGGGGGACGACCTGCTGGCCGCGTTCCTGCGCGGAGCGGGGATGGAGGATGCGCGGCCGGCCGATGCCGTGGTGGCGATGGAGCGGCTGGGGGCAGCGTTCCGCGCCGTGGTGGGCGGGTTGCGCCAGACGCTTATTGCGCGCGCGGCGATCAAGGGTGAGTTCCGCATCGAACAGACCATGATCCGGGCGCGCGGCAACAATCCGCTGAAATTCTCCGCTGGCGACGACGACGCGCTGGCGGCCCTGCTGGGTGCGGGGCGGCGCACCGAAATGACCCCGGCCGCTGCGGTGGCCGAGGCGCTGGACGATATCCGCCTACACGAACTGGCCTCGATGGCGGCGATGCAGACGGCGGTGCGCGCACTGGTGGAGCGCTTCGACCCGGCGCCGCTGCGCGCCGAGGGCGACAAGTCGGGCGGGCTGCTGGGCGCGCAGAAACGGGCGCGCGCCTTCGAATTGTTCGAGAAGCTGCACACCGACACGACGGCCGCCCTGGCCGATGATTTCGACAGCGTGTTCGGCAAGACCTTTGCCCGCGCTTATGAACAGGCGCTGCGTGAAGTCGGCGACCCCGCCCTCGGTATTCAAAAACCGAAGGACCGCGGCTGATGCGGATGACGAGCACAACTCCAGACAGGTGCACTACGGCATGACGTGGACCAATCGCGTGGTGTGGCAAGAGGGGATGTTTCTGCGCGCACAGCACTTCCAGCAGCAGGACCGCTGGCTGGAGGCGGTGTCGCGTGAGCGTACCGCCGCGCTGCGCCCGCATCCCTGGGGGCTGACCGAGATGGTGGTCAACCGCGACTTGTTGGCCACCGGGCGGTTCGCGCTGGCCCAGGCGGCCGGCGTGTTCGAGGACGGCACGCCGTTCTCCCTGCCGGACGAAACCGACCACCCGTCGCCGCTCGACCTGCCGGAATCGGCGCGCAACGTGCTGGTCTATTTGGCGCTGCCGGTACGCCAGCCCGGGGCGGTGGAGATTGCCATCGATGCCAGCAGCGACGGCCGCTACGGGTTGCAGCCGTTCGAGGCGTATGACACGCATTCGGCGTCGCCGCAGCCTGCCGATTTGCAGGTGGGGCGGCTGCGGCTGCGCTATCTGCTGGAAACCGACGAGCGCGCAGGCTTCCTGTGCATTGGGCTGGCGCGGGTGGCGGAGGTGTCGGCCGACAAACGGGTGACGCTGGACCGCAACTGGATTGTGCCCGCCCTGATATGCGCCGCCGCGTCGCCG
>JBBQOT010000206.1:0-5824 GCA_038331165.1 Acetobacterales bacterium | reverse complement strand
TTTTTTTGCTTCTTTTTGTTCACAAAAAGAAGGGCTTGTTGTCGTTTGCCTTGCTTTGTGGCGGCCCCCCTCCGGCTCCCCCCGCCCGAGCGCGAGGGGAGAGAAGTCGTTAGCGGGTGCGGCGGACTAGGTTGCCGGTGGCGGTGCTGTTGCCTTGGATGATGGTGCGGGGCTTTGCCCGATTGCCCTGCTGGGTCGGATTTTGCAAGAAAGCGGCCACAAAGGCACGGAGACACGGAGGAGCAAGGCAAGGCGAGGTAGTTGCTCGTGGCCCGGGCGTTCGCTGTTGTTGTCTTATCGGGGAACGTTTTTTTGCTTCTTTTTGTTCACAAAAAGAAGGGCTTGTTGTCGTTTGCCTTGCTTTGTGGCGGCCCCCCTCCGGCTCCCCCCGCCCGAGCGCGAGGGGAGAGAAGTGTGTTACTTTTTGCCGCGGACGGGGCGGCCGGGGAGCGCGCAGACGGCCGGGCCGTTCGCTTTTGTTGTCTTGTCGGAAACAGTTGTTTTGCTTCTTTGTGTTCACAAAAAGAAGGGCTTGTTGTCCTTTGCGTTGGCTTGGGTCGGCCCCCCTCCGGCTCCCCCCGCCCAAGCGCGAGGGGAGAGAAGTCTGTTACCTTGTGCCGCGGACGAGGCGGCCGGGGAGGTTGCCGGTGGCTTCGCCGTTGCGCTGGACGATTTGGCCGCTGACGATGGTTGCGTCGTAGCCTTCGGTGGTTTGCACGAGGCGTCGGCCGCCGGCGGGGAGGTCGTAGCGGACTTCGGGCGGGTGGGCGCGGATGCGGCTGTGGTCGATGATGTTGAGGTCGGCTTTCATGCCGACTTTCAGTTGGCCGCGGTCGGAGAGGCCGAGGGCGGCGGCGTTGTCGGCGGAGAGGCGTTTGATGACCCATTCGATGGGCAGGCGTTCGCCGCGGGTGCGGTCGCGGGTCCAGTGGCTGAGCATGGTGGTTGGGGCGGAGGCGTCGCAGATGATCGACACGTGGGCGCCGCCGTCGCCGAGGCCCATGATGGTGTGGGGGTCGGTCATCATGGTTTTCACGGCTTCGAGGTCGCCGGCGGCGTAGTTGATGATCGGGCGGTTCAGGATGTTGCGGCCGTCGCGCTGCATCATCAGGTCGTAGGCGACTTCTTCGGGGCTGCGGCCTTCGCGGGCGGCGATGGCGGCGATGGAGGTTTCGGGCGCGGGTTCGTAGTCGGGGTTATCGCCGAGGGGGAAGATTTTTTCCCAGGTGTTGAGGCGGTGTTTGAGGGCGGGGTCGGTGGTGGGCTCGGCGAGGAGGCGGGCGCGGAAGGCGGGGTCGCGGAGGTGGGGGAGTTTCTCGGCGAAGGAAAGGTGCGAAATGGCTTTCCAGGACGGGCGGTCCATGAAGGGGTTTTGCGAGATTTCGAAGCCGATCATGACGCCGACCGGGCGGGCCATGACCTGGCCCATGATTTTGGCGCCGGCGTTGTTGGCGGCCTGGATGTGGCCGAGGACGGTTTTCCAGGCATCGGGGCGTTGTTCGCGCTGGAGAAGGGAGATGGTCATTGGCCGGCCGGAGCCGAGGGCGAGGCGGCGCAGCATGGCGAATTCCTGGTCGAGGTCTTCGAAGTCGGAGATGACCTGCATCCAGCCGGTGCCGAGGGCGTTGGCGATGGCGGCGAGTTCGCTTTCCTCGGCGCGCAGGGTGGGGATGTGGCGGCCGTCCAGCGTTTTGTGGGCCAGGGTGCGCGAGGTGGCGAAGCCGATCGCGCCGGCCTTCATGCCCTCGGCGGCGAGGCGGGCCATTTCGGTGCGGTCGGCTTCGGTTGCGGGTTCGCGGTCGGCGCCGCGTTGGCCCATGACGTGCACGCGCAGGGCGGAGTGCGGCACCTGGGTGCAGACGTCGAGGTCGTAGGAGCGGCTGTCGAGCACATCGAGGAATTCGGGGAAGGATTGCCAGGTCCAGGGCAGGCCCTCGGTGAGGACGACTTCGGGGATGTCTTCGACGCCTTCCATGAGTTCGACCAGCATTTGGCGGCGTTCGGGCAGGCAGGGGGCGAAGCCGACGCCGCAATTGCCGATGAGCACGGTGGTGACGCCGTTCCAGGAGGAGGGGGAGACTTCGCTGCTCCAGGTGATCTGGGCGTCGTAATGGGTGTGCAGGTCGATGAAGCCGGGGGTGACGAGTTTTCCGCTTGCGTCGATTTCTTCGGCGGCGGTGGCGGGGATGGTGCCGATTTCGGTGATTTTGCCGCCGGTGATGGCGAGGTCGGCGATGTAGGGTGGCGTGCCGGTGCCGTCGACGATGGTGCCGCCGCGGATGATGAGGTCGGCGTGCTGGGTCATGGTTGCCCTCCCGTTTCTGTGGGGTAGCATAGACTGGATTTTGTGGAGGACGCCATGATTCCTGCGGCGAGGGTGGTTGGGACGGTGGCGTTCGGGGGGCATCAGACGTGGTTTCGCGTGACCGGGGGCGAGCGCGCGTTGCTGCCGCCGCTGGTGGTGCTGCATGGCGGGCCCGGGGCGTGCCACGATTATACGTTGCGGTTTGCCGGGCTGGCGACGGCGGAGCGGGCGGTGATCCATTACGATCAACTGGGTTGTGGCAATTCGACGCATCTGCGCGAGGCTGATCCGGGGTTCTGGACGGTGCAGTTGTTTCTTGATGAGTTGGATGCGGTGTTGGCGCATCTGGGAATTGGCGGGTCGTATCATTTGCTGGGGCAGTCGTGGGGCGGGATGCTGGCGGCGGAGCATGCGATCCGGCGGCCACCCGGGTTGCGCGGGTTGGTGATCGCGGATTCGCCGCCGTCGATGGAATTATGGGTGCGCGAGGCGAACCGGCTGCGCGGGTTGTTGCCGGCGGAGGTGCAGGCGACCTTGTTGCGGCACGAGGCGGCGGGGACGACGGGTGATGCGGCGTACGAGGCGGCGACGGCGGTGTTCTATGCGCGGCATGTGTGCCGGGTGCAGCCGATGCCGGATGAGGTTCTGGCCAGTTTTGCCAAGATTGCCGAGGACCCGACCGTTTATCACACGATGAATGGGCCCAGCGAGTTTCATTGCATCGGCAGCCTGAAGACCTGGGATATCATTGGGCAGTTGAAGCATATCCGGGCGGAGACGCTGCTGATCTCGGGCCGGCATGACGAGGCGACGGCGGCGGTGGTGCGGCCGTTCGCCGACCGGATTGCGCGCAATCGCTGGGTGATTTTTGAGGACAGTAGCCATATGCCGCATGTGGAAGAAACCGAGGCGTGTCTGGCGGTGATCCGCCATTTTCTGGAGAGCCAAGATGCCTGAGAAACCGATTTCCCATCGTGCCGGCCCGCGGCTGACCGGGCGGGTTGCCATTGTGACTGGCGGGGGCAAGGGGATTGGGGCGGCGACCGCGCAGGTTCTGGCGGCCGAAGGGGCGCTGGTGGTGGTGGCAACGCGCACCGAAGCACCCGGGCAGGCGACGGTCGATGCCATCCTGGCGGCCGGTGGGCGGGCGGAGTTGCTGGTGATCGACATGGCCGACAAGGCGGGCGTGTTCGCCATGGTGGACGATGTGGCGGCGCGCCATGGCAGGCTGGATATCGTGGTGCACAACGCGGCGGTGATGGGCCGCCATGCGGTGACCGAGCACGACGATACGCTGCTGGATGCGATGCTGACGGTGAATGTGAAGGCGTGCTTCTGGCTGTCGGCGGCGGCGACCCCGCATATGAAGGCGGGCGGCGGCGGGCGGCTGCTGATCACCTCGTCGGTGACCGGGCCGCGGGTGACGATGCCGGGTTCGGGGGCGTATTCGGCGACCAAGGGGGCGGTGAACGGGTTCATTCGGGCGGCGGCGCTGGAACTGGCGGAATTCGGCATCACGGTGAACGGGGTGGAGCCGGGGTATATCGACACGCCGGGGTTGAGCCGGATGAAGGCGCGCTATGGGGCGGAGCGGATTGGCCATTTCATTCCGGCCGGCAAGCTGGGCGACCCGGAGGACGTGGCGCACGCGTTTCTGTATTTGGCGAGCGATGCGGCGAAGTTCGTGACCGGGACGACGATTATCGTCGATGGCGGGGCGATGCTGGCGGAGAGCCCGGTTTGGAAGGACGCCTGATCCGGCTCAGGCGCGCTGGCGGGGGACCGGATGGGAGAGCACCGGCGCATTTGATGGCGCGCGCGGTCCATGGCTATGAAAAGGAAAGCAGTAGGATTGCGCATGAGTACGACCCCTACCCCACCGACGGACGCAGCCGCGCCGCGCATCGCGGTGATCGTGCCGTGCTATAACGAGGCCATCGCCATCGCCAAGGTGGTGGCGGATTTCCGCGCCGCGCTGCCTGAGGCGGTGATCTATGTCTATGACAACAACTCCAGCGACGACACCGTGGCCGTGGCGCGCGCGGCCGGCGCGCTGGTGCGGCGTGAGACGTTGCAGGGCAAGGGCAATGTGATCCGCCGCGCCTTCGCCGATGTGGACGCAGACCTGTATGTGCTGGTGGACGGCGACGACACCTATGACGCGGCGGCGGCGCCGGGGATGGTGGCGCTGTTGCAGCGCGAGGGGCTGGATATGGTCAACGGCGCGCGGGTGACCGATATCCAGAAGGCGTATCGGCCGGGGCATCGGCTGGGCAACCAGGTGCTGACCGGGATGGTGCGGCTGGTGTTCGGCGACCGTATCTCGGACATGCTGTCGGGCTATCGGGTGTTCAGCCGGCGCTTCGTGAAGTCGTTTCCCGCATTGGCCGGCGGGTTCGAGACCGAGACCGAGTTCACCGTGCATGCGCTGGACCTCAAGATGCCGGTGGGCGAGGTGGCGACCGCCTA
Source organism: Acetobacterales bacterium (assembly GCA_038331165.1). GTDB lineage: Bacteria > Pseudomonadota > Alphaproteobacteria > Acetobacterales > Acetobacteraceae > CAMDGX01. Next base: position 1,050 of record JBBQOT010000206.1, on the reverse strand, counting down.
TAAGGATCGGCCGGTGGGCTCGGTGTCGAAGCTGCGGACCTACAGCGACGGGGTGCGGATTCTGCGCACCATCGTGGTGCTGGTGAAGGAGGAGCGGCCGCTGCAGTTCTTTACCATCGCCGGGCTTTTCCTGTTGGCGCTGGCGATCCTGCTCGGCGTGCCGGTGGTGGGCGAGTTCCTGCGCACCGGGCTGGTGCCGCGGCTGCCGACGGCGGTGCTGGCGATGGGGGTGGGGATGCTGGCAGCGTTGGCCTTCGCCTGTGGACTGGTGCTCGATTCCGTGTCGCGCGGGCGCAAGGAGATCAAGCGGCTGGCCTATCTGTCGATCCCGGCGCCGCCGATGCTGCCGTAGGAACCCGGGCGTGAGGCGGGTTGTGGCGCTGCTGGTGTGGTTGCTGCCCGGCATGGCGGCGGCGCAAACGGCGGCGATGATCCCGGTGCCGGTGGTGGCGCCCGGGCCGGCGCCGGGGCCGGTGCGCATCGTCGGGGGGCCCGGGCCGGGCTGCATCGCCGGGGCTGTGCGGTTGCCCGACAGCGCGCCGGGCTTGCAGACCGTGCGGGTCAGCCGATCGTCGTTCTGGGGGCACCCGGAGGTGATCGCGGGGTTGCTGCTGCTGGGCGAGCGGGCGCGGGCGGTGGGATTGCCGGACCTTTATATGAACGATATCTCCGGCCCGCGCGGTGGGCCAATGCCGGGCGGGCATGTCAGCCACCAGGTGGGGCTGGATGCCGATGTCTATTTCGATATCACAGCGCCCCGCCCGCTGCTGAACGCAGCGGCGCGCGAGGCGGTCGAGCCGCCGAGCCTGGTGCGGCCGGATCAGCGCGGCGTGGATACGGCGCGCTGGCGGCCGGGGCACGTGACGCTGATCAGGCTGGCGGCCACCCTGCCCGGCGTCGACCGGGTGCTGTTGAACGCGGCGATCAAGAAGCAGCTGTGCCAGGAGGTGCCGGCGGGCGAGCGCGGGTGGCTGCGCCGGGTGCGGCCGTGGTACCAGCATTCGGCGCATATGCACATCCATTTCGCCTGTCCGGCGGGGCAGCCCGAAT
>JBBQOT010000205.1:0-5837 GCA_038331165.1 Acetobacterales bacterium | reverse complement strand
GATGGTGCCGGCGTTCAGCACGGTGCCGCCGTTCGGGTTGTTGGCAGTGAAGCTGCCGATCTGCGCGCCGATCCAGTAGCCGCTGATCCGCCCGCCAGCCGCGTTCACGATGGTGCCGCCGGCCCGCAGCTGAATGCCGGCGCCGACCTGCTCCGGCAGCTGGTTTACGAACTTGCCGGTGCTGGCGATGCTACCGCTGTTGGTTACTGTCGCCGCGAGTTTGACCACCAAAACGCCAAACCGGCCGCTGACTGTCCCGGAATTGGCCACGCTGCCGGTGTTGCTCACCGAACCGCTACCATACAGGTACACGCCGACCCGACCGCCGGCGGCAGTATCGGCAACGCCGGCGCACTGACCGGTCGCTTCGGCATCCTGACCACCATCAGCGCCGCGACGGCCAGCAACAGCGGTACCATCCACAGTACCGGCAAGTTCATCGGCCAGGCGTCCGAGGCGGTGGGGGCCGGCATCCAGCTGCGTGCCGGCGGCACCATCGTGAACGCGGCCGGCGGCAACATCAGCGGCTACTGGATCGGCGCACAGATCGGCAGCTTCACTGCCAACAACCCGAACGGCGGCACCGTGCTGAACGCCGGCACCATCACCGCCAACGACCCCGGCGTGTCGGGGGCGGCGGTGTGGTTCAAGGGCGCCGGCGTCATCTCCAACGCCGCCACCGGCACCATCGCCGGCGGGCCGTTCGGCATCGTCAGCTACAACTCGGTCACCGTGATCAACCGCGGCCACATCAGCGGCCAGCAGCATGCCGTGTTCACCAGCGTCGCGGGCAACAACGACCGCGTCATCGTCTATCCCGGCGCCAGCTTCTCGGGCACCGTGCTGGGCGACAAGGCCGGCGTGGTCGCGCCGACTGGCGTGCTGCAACTGGGCCCCGGGGCTGCCACCGGCACCATCAACGGCTTCGGCACCAGCTTTACCGGCTTTGCCCGGGTGGAGGTCGATGCCGGCGCCAACTGGTCGCTGGGTGGCACCGTCGCCAGCGGCCAGACCATCGCGCTGGCCGGGCCAGGGGCGCAGGTGACGCTGGCCAATCCCGGCGCGGTCGCCGGCGTGATCACCGGCTTCGATGCGACGACGGGCATCGTGCTGGGCGGCGTCGCCGATGTGACCGGCACCGCACTCGGGGCCGGCAACGTGCTGACCGTCACGCGCGGCGGCGGCGGCACGATCACGCTGCATTTCGACCCGGCCCAGAGTTTTGCGCCCGGTGACTTCGGCTTTGCCGCCGGCGCCGGCGGAACCGCCCTGGCGGCGCCGTGGTTCGCGCTGGGCACGCACATCGCCACCGATGCGGGCGCGCTGCCGGTGGAGGCGCTGGTGCCCGGGATGCGCGTGCTGCGCGCCCGCGGCGGCAGCGCCGAGGTGATGTGGGTGGGCCATCGGCGCGTGGAGTGCAGCCGCCATCCGCGGCCCGACGAGGTCTGGCCGGTGCGCATTGGCGCCGGCGCCTTCGCCCGCAATGTGCCGTCGCGCGACCTGTGGCTCAGCCCCGACCACGCGGTGTTCACCGGCGGCGTGCTGATCCCGGTGCGTCACTTGGTCAACGGCCGCACCATCCGCCAGGAGCCGGCCGACGCGGTGACCTATTTCCATGTCGAGCTGGCCGCCCACGATGTGCTGCTGGCCGAGGGGCTGGCCTGCGAGAGCTACCTCGACACCGGCAACCGCGCGGCGTTCGCCAATGGCGGCGGGGCGATGATGCTGCATGCCGATTTCGCCCGGCGGCACTGGAACGCGGCGGCCTGCGCGCAACTGGTGGAAGCCGGTGCGGCGCTGGCGGTGGCGCGCACCCGGCTGTTGGTGCGCGCCGGTGCGCTGGGCCACCGGCGCAGCCTGGACCCGGCGCTGGCGGTGATCGCCGACGGCATGGCTCTGCCGCTGCACGCACATGGACGGCGGCGGGAAGTCGCGCTGCCGGCCGGCCTGCGGGCGCTGGCCATCGCCTCGCGGGTTTGGGTGCCGGCGCAGGAAGCGCCCGAGAGCGACGACACGCGGCGCCTCGGTGTGGGCGTGGCGGGCCTCACGCTCGACGGCGCGAAGCTCGACCTGGACGATCCGCGTATCGGCAGCGGCTGGCACCCGCCCGAGGGCAACTGGCGCTGGACCGACGGGCAGGCCTGGTTGCACCCGCGCGGCGCCACGCGCCTGGGCTTCGAGGTGGCGATGACCGGGCACTACTGGGCCGACCGGCATTCGGCCGGCGGGCGCGACGCCGTGATGGCGGCGGGATAAACCGCTCAGCGATGGAGGTGCCCGGGGCACGCTGCACCTGCGGCAGCCTGTTGCGACCACTGCGGTGCTGCGCCATGGACCTCGCCACCGCCAGCCCACCCGGCTCGGCCGCACTGCTGGCGCCGCAGATCCAGGCGGCGGAAGCCGCGCGGCTGGCGGGCGAGGCCGCGCGCGCGACCGACATCCTGCTGGAGGTGTTGGAACTGGCACCCTGGTCGCCGGCCGCACTGATGGTGCTGGCGCGCATTCACCAGGAGGCCGGGCGGCTCGGCGCGGCGGCGGTTCTGCTGGCACGCATCGTGGCGGTCGATCCGGCCAACCACACGGCGATCCGCGAGGCCGCGCGGGTGGCGTTGAACCGCGGCGACATCGCCGGTGCGCTGGCCCATGCGCGCAACGCGGTGCGCAGCGACCCGCTATCGGCCGACGCGCATCACCTGCTGGGCCTGGCGCTGACCGAGGCGAACCGGCCGGTGCCCGGCGAGCACCACTACCGCCGCGCATTGAGTTTGCCGGGTGGCCGCACACCGCTGGTGCTGGCCAATCTGGCATGGAACCTCAAGACCCAGGGGCGGATCACCGAAAGCCGGGCGCTGTATGGCGAAAGCCGCACCGCGCCGCCCGGCGTGCTGACCACCCTGCTGGGTGAGGCGCGGATGGAGGAGGCGGCCGGAAGCCTTGATCGCGCCGCCGCGGTGCTGGACGAGGCGCGCGCCCTCGCCCCCGGGTCGGAAGCGGTGCAGCTGGCCGAGGCGGTGGTCGCGGCACGGCGCGGTGCCCGCGAACACGCGCTGGCCCTGCTGGACGGGATGCAGGGCGCCGATGCCGACGCGCCCGCGGTGCTGATGGAGAAGGGGCGCCTGCTGGACCGCATGGGCCGGTCGGCGGAGGCCTTCGCCGCCTGGGACGCCGGCAAGCGGCGGCTGCGCGAACTCACCGGACACTCCTACGAGGCCGAGGCGGCGGCCGACCAGGCGGCCCGGCTGCGCGGCTTCTTCACGCCCGAGCGCCGCCGGCTGCTGCCCCGAGCGCCCGTCGCCGCCGGGCCGCAACCCATCTTCGTGCTGGGTTTCCCGCGATCGGGCACCACGCTGGTGGAGCAGACGCTGTCGGCGCATCCGGCCATCGCGGCGGGCGACGAATTGCCGCTGATCGGCGACCTCGCCGCCATGGTGCCCCGCGTGCTGTCGAGCCCGCTCGGCTATCCTGAGGCGTTGGCCGATCTGTGGATGGGCGACGAGGCGGATGGGCTGGAGACGCTGCGCGACCACTACCTGCGCCGGGTGCGCGGCATGGGCATCGTCGGCCCCGGGCAGGGCTGGTTCACCGACAAGATGCCGCTGAACGAGCAGCATCTGGGGCTGATCGGCATGGTGTTCCCAGCCAGCCCGCTGATCCTGCTGGTGCGCCATCCGCTCGATGTCGTCCTGTCGGTGTTCGGCAACGAGCTGACGCACGGCTTTCGCTGCGCCTTCGCGCTGGAGGACGCGGCGCGGCACTTCGCGCTGACCGCCGACCTGGTGGCGCATTACCGCGCCACCCTGGCGCTGCGTCTGTTGCCGGTGCGCTATGAGGATTTGGTCGACGACCAGGAGGCGACGGTGCGGCGGATGCTGGCGTTCCTGGGGCTGTCGTTCGACCGCGCGTGCCTGGCGCCGCACGCCAACCGCCGCTATGCGCGCACCGCCAGCTACGCCCAGGTGGCCGAGCCGCTGTACGACCGCTCGCGCCATCGCTATCGCGCGTACCTTGAACAACTCGCGCCGGTGATCCCGATCCTGGAACCGGCGATGGCGCGGCTGGGATACTCGATATGATACCAAGTTTCGTAAAGTACGGCCCTTTTTCAGACGAGGCCAGGGCTTCGCCCTGGACCCACCAGGGGCCAAGCCCCTGGACCTTAAATATATGATAAAAAATGGGTTTCCAAAGGCCGACGGCCTTTGGTGGGTCCAGGGCAAAGCCCTGGCCTTGCCTTGCTCCATAGGCCACCCGGCATGAACGACGCCGTCGCTCTGGCGCTGGAGGCAGCGTCGGCGGCCGAGCGGGAGGGGCGGATCGACGCGGCGGCGGCGATCCTCGCCGGGCTGGGCGCGGCGCTGGACGAGCGGCCGGCGGGGCTGCATCTGGCCGGGGTGGTGGCGGCGCGGCAGAGCGAGTATTCGCGCGCTGCGACGCTGATGGACCGGGCGGCGCGGCTGGGCGAGCGGTTGGGGCTGGACGCTGCCAGCCTGGCGCTGGTGCATCGCAACCGCATCGAGGTGCACCGGCGGCTGTTGCAGCCCAAGCTGGCGATTGCCGCCGGGCGGGCGGCGCTGGCGCTGGCACCCGGGGATGCCGCGACGCTGAACAATCTTGCGTTGGCGCATTTCGACGCGCTGGAGATCGACGCCGCGCTGGGTTGCTACGACCGCGCGATCGCCGCCGCGCCGGAGGACCCGGCGCCGCGATTCGGCCGCGGCGAATTGCTGCTGGGCCTGGGCGATTACGCCCAGGGCTGGGCGGGTTACGCATGGCGCTTCCGCCTGCTTGGCGTCGCGCCACCGCTGCCGGCCGAGGTGCTGGCACGGCCGCGGGTGCGGCGCTGGCGGGGGCGGCGGACGGCTGGCACGCTGCTGCTGGTGGCCGACCAGGGCTTCGGCGATGTGGTGCAGTTCGCGCGCTACATCCCCTGGGCGGCGGCGCGCTGCGCCCGGCTGGTGGTGGCGGCCAGCCCGGAGATGCAACCGGTGATCGCGCGGTTCCCCCAGGTCGCGGAGTGCATCACCACCTGGGACCGATTGGGGGAATTCGCTGCCTGGGCGGTGCTGTCCGACTTGCCGGCGCTGGCGGGCACCAGGGTCGACAGTGTGCCGAGTGACATGGTGCCCTATCTCGCCGCCGGGCATGAGGATCGGCTGCGCTGGCAGGTGCGGCTGGACGAGCTGGCGGCGCCGGGGTTGCGGCGGGTGGGGCTGGTGTGGGCGGGGCGGGCGAACCATCCGTTCGACTTTGCTCGTTCGGCCCCTCTGGCCGCCTTGGCGCCACTGGGCGGGGCTGCCGGGGTTGCCTGGATCGCGTTGCAACTCGGCGGGGCGGAGGCGCAGGTGGCGGAACAGGCCTGGCCAGCGCCGCTGGTCAATCTGGGGCCGGAGATCGAAAGCTACGCCGACACCATGGCGGTGATCGCCGGGCTCGACCTGGTGGTGACGGTGGATACCTCGGTGGCGCATGTCGCCGGCGCCATGGGGCGGCCGTGCTGGTTGATGCTGCCGCGGCGGGCGGATTGGCGCTGGGGGCTGCGCGGCAGCGGTTCGTCCTGGTACCCGTCGCTGCGGCTGTTCCGCCAGCGCCGGCTGGGCGACTGGGGCCAGGTGGCGCGCGATGTCGTCGCCGCCCTTAGGGCCTGAGGCGGAATAAGCAAGGCGAGGGCTTCGCCCCTCGACCCCACCAAGTCCGGAGCGCGCCTTCGCGCGACGGCCGTCGCCCTTGGAACCCCTTACTTGAGTGTTGTTTGGGGAAGGGGGCCAGCGGGATGTTTCACCCCCCGTGATGGCCCCCTGCCCCAAACAACACTTAAACAAATGGAGTCCAGAGGCGCT
>JBBQOT010000204.1:0-5853 GCA_038331165.1 Acetobacterales bacterium | reverse complement strand
AGTCGGAGGTGCACGCCCCGACGCCGGCGCATTCGACGATTTCGCGGGCGGCGCGGCCCATGTCGGCGCGGACGTGGACGCGGCTTTTGATGGCGATGAATTTCTTGGCGAGTGGGTTGATGCCGAGGTTGGTGAGCATTTCCTGCGCTGTCGGCTCGATATGGCGGGACAGCAGGATGATTTCGATTTTGCCGGTGTTGAGCACGACGGTGGGGCCCATGAAGATCTTGAGGCCGGGGGTGAGGCCGCCTTTGAGCGTGAAGGTGCCGGCGGAGATGGTTTGCACGGTGCCGCTGACGGTGAGCGGGCTGGACTGCACGGGCATCAGCGGCATTGGCAGTTTGGCGCCGATGGTGAGCGTGACCCAGGCGCCGATGCCGGCGCTGATGGCTTCCTGCACCGCGATGGGGTCGTAGATGCCGAAGAATACGACGTCGTCGAGGTCTTGGCGGATGATTTCGCGCAGGGTGTCGGTGGTGTCCATGGTGCCGCCGCTGGCGCAGTTGTCGTAATGGTCGAGCAGCATGATGGGGGCTTTTGTCGGGTCGCCCATTTCCTTGGCGCGGGCGACGGATTTTTCGAGCGGCTCGATTTCGAACATGAATTCGCGGCGGGCTTTCCAGGCGAAGCTGATGAGTTCGTCGACCATGGCTTGGGCGTCTTCGGGGTTGTTGTCGGTGAAGACGACGGCGGAGAGCCCGGCCATGGTGACGTCGGCGTGCGGAAAGCCGACGAAGAGGCTGGCCGAGAGGGCGCGGCCGGATTTCTCCCAGTCTTCGCACATTGCTTGCAGGTCTTTGTTGGGGAAGCGGTGGGTGCCTTGGGCCATGACGTGCGGCAGCATGGGGGCGGCACCCCAGGCGCCGGTAGGTTTGGTTTCGCCCTTGATGGCGCGCAGCAATTGGCGGGCGGTGCGTTCGGCGGTGGTGCGCATGTCGATGTGGGGGTAGGTGTGGTAGCCGCAGACCATCTGGGCGTTGCTGACCATGGCATCGAACATGTTGGCGTGCATGTCGTAGGCGATGCAGATGGGCGTGGTGGGGTCGATGGCGCGGATGCGGCGCAGGAGTTCGCCTTCGCCGTCTTCGAAGCCTTCGGCGGCCATGGCGCCGTGCAGGTCGAGCCAGATGGCGTCGAAGCCGCCTTGGGCGACTTCATCGGTGATGAGGGTGCAGAAGGCTTCGTAGGCTGCGGCGTCGACACGCCCGGAGGGGGGGGCGGATGCGCAGACGGGGATGACCACTTCGGCGTTGTTTTCGGCGGCGACGGCGAGGTAGCCGCCCATGCAGGTGCCGGTGTTGCGGTAGAAGTTTGCGGCCTCCGCGCCCTTGAGCAGGGTGGTGCCGTTGCGCATGAAGCGATCGATCTTGGTGGGCACCGGGGAGAAGGTGTTGGTCTCGTGCGACATCATGGCGATCAGCAGGCGCATATTCCGAAGCTCCTCGTTGGGTGTGGGCAGCATGGCATGGTCTGGCGGGGGGCGGGAACCCATGGCTATGCTGGTGCGAAGGGAGACGGGGGATGGATTTCGGGCCGCGGACGATGTTCGAGAAGATCTGGCACCGGCACACGGTGGTGGCGCGGCCGGATGGGGCGACGCTGCTGCATGTGGCGCGGCATTTGGTGCATGAGGGGTCGCGGGCGGGGTTCCGTTCGCTGGCCGAGCGCGGGTTGAAGGTAAGGCACCCGGAGCGGACATTCGCCACGCCGGATCACTATGTTTCGACGGCGAGCCATCGGCTGGAGGATATTCCGGAGCCGAACCGGCGGGAGATGGTCAGCGCGCTGGGGGAGAACGCGGCTGCGCACGGCATTCGGATTTATGGGCTGGGGGATCGGCGGCAGGGCATCGTGCATGTGATCGGGCCGGAGCAGGGGATTACCTTGCCGGGGCTGCTGATGGTGTGCGGCGATAGCCATACCGCCACGCACGGGGCGCTGGGTGCGTTGGCGTTTGGCATCGGGGCGTCGGAGGTGACGCATGTGCTGGCGACGCAGACGCTGTGGCAGGTGCGGCCGCGTAGCATGCGGGTTGCGGTGGAGGGCACGCTGGGCGTGGGCGTTTCGCCGAAGGATGTGATCCTGGCGATCATTGCGGCGATCGGTGCGGGCGGCGGCACGGGGCATGTGATCGAGTATGCCGGCGCGGTGTTGCGCGGCATGTCGATGGAGGGGCGGCTGACGGTCTGCAACATGTCGATCGAGGCGGGTGCGCGGGCCGGCATGGTGGCGCCGGACGACAGCACCTATGCCTATATCGCGGGCCGGCCGCTGGCGCCGACGGGGGCGATATGGGAGCGGGCGCTGGCGTTTTGGCGGGACCTGCCGAGCGATGACGGGGCGGTGTTCGACCGCGAGGTGGTGCTCGATGGTGGCGCCATCGCGCCGATGGTGACGTGGGGCACCAGCCCGCAGGATGCCGCACCGATTACCGGCGCGGTGCCCGACCCGGCAACCGCGCCAACGGCGGAGCGGCGCGCGGCGATGGCGCGGGCGTTGGAGTATATGGGGCTGGCGCCGGGGACGCCGATTGCCGCGATTCCGGTGGACCGGGTGTTCATCGGGTCGTGCACCAATGCGCGCATCGAGGATCTGCGCGAGGCGGCGAAGGTGGCGCGCGGGCGCCGGGCGGTGGTGCCGGCGATGGTGGTGCCGGGTTCGGGCCTGGTGAAGGCGCAGGCGGAAGCCGAAGGGTTGGACCGGGTGTTTCGCGATGCCGGGTTCGAATGGCGGGAGCCGGGGTGCTCGATGTGCGTGGGCATGAACGGCGATATCGTGGCGCCGGGGGAACGCTGTGCCTCCACCTCCAACCGCAACTTCGTCGGCCGGCAGGGGCGCGGGGCGCGCACCCATCTGTTGGGCCCGGCGATGGCCGCGGCGGCGGCGGTGTGTGGACGGCTGACCGATGTGCGGAGGTTGGGGTGAGGACGTTCGAGACGCTGGACGCCGTGGCGGTGCCGTGGGATGCGGCGAACACCGATACCGACCAGATCATTCCGGCGCGCTTCATCTGGCGGGCGCGGGCCGACGGGTATGGGCATTTGCTGTTCCACGATCTGCGCACGACCGAAAGCGGGGCGGTTCGCTGCGGGTTCGTGCTGGACCGGCCGGCCTATCGCGGGGCGGCGGTGTTGGTGGCGGGGGCAAACTTCGGCTGCGGCTCGTCGCGCGAGGCGGCGGTGTGGACGCTGATGGATGCCGGGTTCGGCGTGATCGTGGCGCCCAGCTTCGGCGATATCTTCCGCGAGAACTGCCTCAAGCAGGGGGTGTTGCCGGTGGAACTGCCGGAGGCGCGGTGTGCGGAACTGCGGGCGGCGCTGGTGCGCAACCCCGGCGCGCGGCTGGTGGTGGACCTGGCGGCGCAGACTGTGACGGGGCCGGTGGGGGTGAATGACGGGTTCGGCGTGGACGGCTTTGCGATCGACCCGTTCCGGAAAATGCTGTTGTTGGCGGGGCAGGACGATATTGGCTTCACGCTGGGCCATGCCGAGGCGATCACTGGGTTCGAGGTGGAGTACGCGCGCGTGATGCCCTGGCTGTAGCGGCACGAATCCGGTTGGCGACGGCGTCGCGGATCGCGCACTATCAGGACCGGGATAGGTTGCTCAGGGAGAGTGCGATGCGTCGACGGGATGTTCTGAAATCGGCGGCGGTTGCCGGGGTTGCCGCCGGCGCTGGCGGGCTGGCGCGGCCGGCGGTGGCGCAGCCGGCGAAGGTGCTGAAGTTCATTCCGCACGCCAACCTCTCCAGCCCTGACCCGGTGTGGACGACCTCGGCGATTGCGTTCAACCACGGCAACCTGGTGTGGGATCGGCTGTATGCGCTGACCGAGAAGCTGGATGCCAGGCCGCAGATGCTGGCCGGCGACGAGGTGTCGGCTGACGGGCTGGTGTGGCGGCTGACGCTGCGCGACGGCTTGATGTTTCATGACGGGGAGCCGGTGCGCAGCATTGACTGCATCACCTCGTTGAACCGCTGGGCCAAGCGCGATGGGTTCGGGCAGCGGCTGATGAGCCAGCTCGACGAGATGAAGGTGATCGACGACAAGCGCTTTGAGATCAGGCTGAAGAAGCCGTATCCGGTGCTGCGTTTTGCCATCGCGCAGGGCAGCAGCTTCATCATGCCGGAGCGCATGGCCAAGACCGACGCGTTCACGCAGGTGAGCGAGTATGTCGGCAGCGGGCCGTTTCGCTTTCTGCGCGATGAATGGGTGTCGGGCTCGTCGGCGGCTTATGCCAAGTTCGACAAGTATGTGCCGCGCCAGGAGCAGCCGGATAGCTGGGCGGGTGGCAAGGTGGTGCATTTCGACCGGGTGGAGTGGAAGGTGGTGCCGGACCCTGCCACCCAGGCGGCGGCGTTGCAGGCTGGCGAGGTGGATTGGGTTGATCTGCCGCTGTTCGACCTGATCCCGAAGTTGCGCAGCAATCCCGGGGTGAAGGTTGAGGTGTTCGATCCGCTGGGCTGGATCGGCATTGTGGCGATGAACCACCTGCACCCGCCGTTCAACAACAAGAAGCTGCGCCAGGCGCTGCTGCATGCGATCAACCAGCAAGATTATGTGGACGCGGTGCTGGGCGAGCTGAAGCAGTATGGCAAGGCGGGGGCAGGGTTCTTCACGCCGAATTCGCCGAACGAGACGAAGAAGGGGCTGGAGGTGATGATGGGCCGACGTGATATCGCGCTGGCCAAGAAGCTCGTCGCCGAGAGCGGCTACAAGGGCGAGCGCGTGGTGCTGATGGGGCCGTCGGACTTGCAGGTGTTGCAGACGATGGCCCAGGTGACGGAGGCGGTGTTCAAGGCGGTGGGGCTGAACGTGGAGTTCGTTAGCACTGACTGGGGCTCGCTGGTGACCCGCCGTGCCAGCCAGGAGGCGCCGGACAAGGGGGGGTGGAGCGCGTTCTGCACCACCTGGACGGGGCAGAATTTCCTGAACCCCGGCAACCACTTTCCGATGCGCGGCGTGGGCACCAAGGGCGGCTGGTTCGGCTGGTCGACCGACGAGAAGATGGAGGGGCTGCGCGACCAGTGGTTCGAAGCCAAGGACGCCGCCGAGGAGAAGCGCATCTGCGAGGAGATGCAGGTGCTGGCATGGGAGAATGTGCCGTTCTATCCGGTGGGATCGTGGTTCTACCCGACGGCGTTCCGCAGCAACCTGACGGATTTTCCGCGCGGGCCGCTGCCGATTTTCTGGGGCGTGAAGCGGGTTTGAGGTTTTGTGACGGCGCGTTTCGGGGGGAGGCTTTGGCCTCCCCCTTTTTCGTTGGGGGGTGGGGCAAAGAGAACGATGAGTAATACCAACCATTGGAAACAGTAATTTTTGGTTAGGTAAGGCCAGGGCTTTGCCGTTGCGGCGCGAAGCCGCACCGCAGGGACCCACCAAAGGCCGACGGCCTTTGGAAACCCATTTATAAGAACGTACTAAGGTCCAGGGGCTTGGCCCCTGGTGGGTCCAGGGCAAAGCCCTGGCCTTGTTTATCGCTTTGTTGTTCTTCTCGGCGGTTGGCATAGCTGAGCGGGTTGTCATTGGGCGGGCATGATCAGCCGTTCACGTCGGCCCATACCAGGGCGGCGGCGGCGAGGTCTTCGATGGCGCTGCCGACTGATTTGAACAGGGTGATTTCGTCGGGTGCGGTGCGGCCGGCGATGGTGCCGCGGCAGAGGGCGGCGAGGTCGCCTTGGATGTCGGCGCGGGTGATGATGCCGGTTTCGAGGGGCTGGGTAATGTCGCCGGCTTCGGCGACGGCTGCGACGGTGTCGATGAAGATGCGGGCGCGGCGGATGGCGGTGTCGTCGGCTTCGCGCATGTCGGGGCGGTAGCTGCCGATCAGGTCGAGATGGGTGCCGGGGCGCAGC